>JASLKK010000003.1:196927-256601 GCA_030747595.1 Acidimicrobiales bacterium
GAAGGCTGCGGCCGCGAATAGGCCGAAGACCCCGTTTGGTAAGAAGTTCCTGGACGAGCAAAAGGCCGCACTTATTGCGGAGCGGGCCCGGTACGTCCTGAGCGCTGACAACCTCCAAGCCGAGGCGGATGCGCTTCTCGAGGACCGTGACCCGGGCGACGTCCAGTTCGATGGTGAGTCTGGCGAGGGCGACACACTGGCTGTAGAGCGTGACCTCGATCTGGCCCTTAGTGCCCAGGCCCGAGAGGCTGTCGATGAGATCGACGCCGCTCTGGACCGGATCCGCAAGGGCGTCTACGGCGTCTGCGTGAAGTCCGGGAAGAACATTCCAAGAGAACGCCTCGAGATCATCCCGTGGGCATCCCAGCGGGTCGAGTTCAAGGCCGGGGGACTGGGCCGCCGGTGATTTCCGGCGCCGGCCTTCCTGGCCGGTGGACGGCGCCCGCATGTGTCGGGTTGGCTGTCGTCGGCCTCGATCAGCTCACCAAGTGGTGGGCGCTCCATGCGCTCGACGATCGGTCCATTGATCTCGTCTGGACGCTGCGGCTGCATCTAGTCCACAACACCGGCGCGGCGTTCAGCCGAGGAGAGGGCTTCGGGCCGCTTCTGGCAGGTCTGGTCGTCGTCGTAATGCTCTTGCTGGTCCGATATGCGGTGAGGACCGACGATCCAGTCATCCACATCACGGTGGGCGCTATCGCAGGCGGAGCGTTGGCCAACCTGCTCGACCGCGTGTTCCGTGCCCATGACGGCCTGTTGTCCGGGGCCGTCGTCGACTTCGTTGACCTGCAGTGGTGGCCAGTGTTCAACTTGGCTGACGCGGTGATCGTGGTCGGTGGAATCCTGATGGTCTTGCGAGGATGGATCCGTGGCTGATGTGCCGAGTGAATCGATAGATGACGGGGAAGATGAACCGCTCCTAAACGAGACCATCCCAGTAGCACTGGACGGGGAACGGATTGATCGGGTGGTCGCACTGCTGGCTGACGTCAGTCGCAACCGGGCCGGCATCGCCATCGCCGCCGGCTCGGTTCGTCTGGACGGCGCGGTAGTCACCCAGCGCTCCCGGAAGGTCCGTGCCGACGAGGAACTAGTGGTCGACGGCCTGGAGCGTGAGGCGGTGCACGTACCCGAGGGTGATGCCACGGTGGTCGTGTCGGTGCTGTACGACGACGACGACGTCATCGTGGTCGACAAGCCGTCCGGTCTGGTGGTCCATCCGGGCGCCGGCAATATGGAAGGGACGCTCGTCAACGGCCTGCTGGCCCGTTATCCGGAGATGGCCGGGGTGGGCTCTACTGTCCGACCGGGCATCGTCCACCGGCTGGACCTCGGTACGTCCGGCGCACTCGCCGTAGCCCGGACCCAGGTGGCCTACGACTCCTTGGTGGGCCAGTTGGCCGAACGCACCGTAGGGCGTCGCTACCTTGCCCTGGTCTGGGGTCGACCCGAAGCCCCTACCGGCGTGGTCGACGCCCCGATTGGCCGTTCCACCAAGGACAGGACTCGCATGGCCGTAATCGGTTCCGGTCGTCCTGCCCGCACCCACTACGACGTGGAGGAGACAAGGGTTGAACCGGTGACCAGTCTTCTGAGGTGCCGACTGGAGACCGGCCGGACCCACCAGATACGGGTCCATCTGTCGGCCATTGGCCATCCACTGGTCGGTGACCGGGCCTACGGTGGCGAACGGGAGGGCCTCCCCGAGGGGTCGCCGCTGGATCGACCGTTCTTGCACGCCGCACATCTGGCATTCGACCACCCGGTAACTGGAGAGCGGATGGCCTTCGATGCACCGTTGCCTGTCGATTTGCTCGGGCTTCTCGAGCGTCTGGGCCCGCCTGAACCTAATGAAGCGGATCCTGAAGCCAGAGACTGAACTCGGCTTCAGGGCCAGTTTCTGAAGCCGATTTAGCCGTCCGGCCAGGAAGATTCACCCCGAGACATTCCGGCGATGTCCTCCAAAGTGAACGAGTCCAGATACTGCTGCATGTGGCTTCCGGCGCTAGCCCAGATGGATAGCAGAACACACTGACCCTCGTGGTCGCATGCCCCGCCAGTATGCGGGTCGGCGAAGTCGCCAACCACGATCGGACCGTCCACGGCTGCCACGATCTGGGACAGGAGGATCGTTTTGGGCTCTCGGGCTAGCACGTAGCCACCACCCACCCCGCGCTTTGAGCGGACTAGTCCGGCCCCTTTGAGGGCCAGGAGGATCTGTTCCAAGTACGGCTGGGGGAGGCTGGTGATGTCGGCCACCTCGCGCACCGACCGGGGCGTCTGGCCGTCGCCGTGGAGGGCGAGCGACAGGAGGGCGCGGCTGGCGTAGTCGCCACGCGTCGAGACCTTCACGGCGGCTGATCCTAGGCGGCTTCCATGTACACGGGCCCCGTCGACCGGTGTGGGTCGCCCCCCGGTTTAGGTTGCAGGACCATGGCCGAAGAGCACCCCACCCCCGATCCCGTGGTGCCCGATTACGGCGACGCCTGTGTGACCCGTCTGGTGCCCGCCCTGTCGGAGGGTCCCGAGGGTCCGGACGGCTGGCCGGACTGGTTGCCCCCCGAAGTGGGCGAAGCGTCGCGGGTGCTCCTGCTCGTCCTCGACGGCCTGGGTTGGCGGCAACTACAGGCCCGCTCCGACCGGGCGCCCGTTATGACGTCGCTGCTCGGCGGTCCGATCACGACGGTGGCGCCGTCCACCACGGCCGCCGCCCTGACGTCGATCTCCACCGGGGTACCGCCTGGTGAACACGGCATCGTTGGCTACCGGATGGCCGTCGGTGACGCCGAGGTGGGCACCCACGACGAGGTTCTCAACTCTCTCCGCTGGACGACAGCCCGTGGCGACGCCCGTCGCCGACACGACCCGAGGGCCTTCCAGCCGTGCGCCCTATTCGGCAACCAGTGGCCTCTGGTGGTGACCCGCGGGGCCTTCCTCGAATCGGGCTTCACTGCCGCGCACCTCTCCGATACTCGGCTGGTGGGCTACGGCGACCGTTTGGGCCTCGTCGACTCGGTGCTGGATGCCTTCGCTGGGGGAGAGGCCTTCGTCTACGCCTACTGGGATGACATTGACCGCACGGCCCACGAGTTCGGACTTGTCGAGCACTACGACGACGAACTCATGGCCTGTGACGCCATGGTTGCCGAACTGTTGGATCGTCTCCCGGCCGATACCGCTGTGGTGGTGACCGCCGATCACGGTCAAATCCACGTTGGTGACCGGATCTTGGAGTTGCCGGTGGAGGTGAGCGGCCTCATCGATGGTCAGAGCGGGGAGCCCCGCTTCCGGTGGTTGCATGCCCGGGCAGGCGCGGCCGCTGATCTGGCGGCCGCGGCTGCCGAGGCGTTCGGAGAGGTGGCGTGGGTTCGCAGCGTGGACCAGGTGGTGGCCGACGGTTGGTTAGGGCCGGTGGTTACCAACCCGGCGCGTCGACGTCTGGGCGACGTCGCCGTAGTTCCCCACGAGCCGGTGGCCATTATGGATCCGGCCGAGCACACCTCTATCCATCTCATTGGCCGCCACGGCTCGTTGACCTCTGATGAGGTGTTCGTCCCCGCGCTCTGCGCGGTCACCTAAGGCATTTCGCCCGTTGACGGCCACTGTCAGTAGTGGGCGATGCGGCCTAGAGTCCGGAGCGATGGACGGCGGCCACGAGGAGATGAGCGAGAGAGACGGCGAAGATTCGCTGGGGTCCGTCGAGCCCGAGGTCATGAGCGACCCGTCCGATGGTTCGGCTGCCGAGGGTGCGCTCGACGACGAGATCGACGAGTCGATCGAGCATCCGGCCAAGGTGATGCGAGTGGGCACGATGATGCGCCAGCTGCTCGAAGAGGTCCGCCTAGCCACGCTCGACGAGCCCAGCCGGGATCGTCTCCGGGAGATCTACGCCACGTCGGTGGCCGAGTTGGGAACCGCCCTGTCGCCAGACTTGCGTGAGGAACTGGGCCGTCTAGCTCTGCCGTTTGCCGAGGATGCAGCCCCCAGCGTCGACGAGCTTCGGATCGCGCAGGCCCAGTTGGTGGGTTGGCTCGAAGGCCTCATTCAGGGCATTCAAGCCACGCTGTTCGCCCAGCAGATGGCCGCCCAGCAGCAGTTGGCTGGGATGCGCCGCGGCGAGTTGGAACCCGGTGCGCCGGACGAGAAACCGGGCCCCGACGTGCGTCCGGGGACCTACCTGTGAGCCTCATGGGGGAGCCACGCGCGGAGTGCGCGCCCAGTGGGTAGCGGCTTTACCCATCTCCATGTCCACACCGAGTTTTCGATGTTGGACGGGGCGGCTCGGGTCGGCGACCTGGTTGACGCCGCGGTGGCTGACGGTCAGACGGCCCTCGGGATCACTGACCACGGCAACATGTACGGGATCCTGGACTTCTATCGGGCCTGTCGCGACCGCGGGGTCAAACCGATCCTGGGTACCGAGGCCTACATGGCCCACGACACACGGTTCGAGCGCCCGTCCCGTCGTGGTCGGGTCGACGACTCCGGTGGTCAGACGGATGGCGGGCGCAAGCTCATGTACCACCTCACGCTCCTGGCTGAGAGCGACACCGGGTACCGCAACCTGATCCAAGTGGCCAGCCGGGCGTTTCTGGAGGGCTACTACTACAAGCCCCGGGTCGACTGGGACGTCCTCTCGGATCATGCCGAGGGCCTGATCGCCACGACCGGCTGCCTTGGTGGGCACGTACTCCAGGCCCTCATGCGCGATGACTACGACGACGCACGGGTCAAGGCCGCCCGCCTCCAGGAGATCTTCGGGAAGGACAACCTGTTCGTTGAACTTCAGGACCAGGGCATCCCCGAGCAGCACCGGACCAACCCACTTCTCGAGAAGTTGGCCACCGACCTGGGAGCCCCGCTGCTGGCCACCAACGACAGCCACTACACCCATCGTGACGACGCCCGGGCCCATGACGCGCTGCTGTGTGTGCAGACCGGCTCGTTGATGAGCGACCCGGACCGCTTCCGATTCTCTGGCGAGGAGCACTACCTGAAGTCGGCCGTCGAGATGCGCGACCTATTCCGTGATGTGCCCTCGGCGTGCGACAACACACTGTGGATCGCTGAGCGGTGCGAGGTAGAGATCGAGTTCGGAAACCCGCAACTACCCGACTTTCCTATCCCCGAGGGGTTCGACGGGGCCGACTCCTACCTCGAGCACCTGACCTTCGAGGGTGCACGCAAGCGGTGGGGTGACCAGTTGGAGGACAAGGTCGTCGAGCGTTTGGCCTACGAACTCACCACGATTCGCGAAATGGGCTTCTCGTCGTACTTCCTGATCACGTGGGACCTCATCAGCCACGCCCGTGGCCGGGACATCCGGGTCGGCCCGGGCCGGGGGAGCGCGGCGGGCTGTGCGGTGGCCTACTGCCTTTGGATTACTGACATGGATCCCATTGAGTACGACTTGCTGTTTGAGCGGTTCCTGAATCCAAGCCGTATCTCCATGCCCGATATCGACATGGACTTCGACTCGCGATACCGCGACGAGATGATCCGCTACGCATCCGAAAAGTACGGCCGTGATCACGTTGCCCAGATCGTAACGTTTTCCCAGATCAAGGCCCGGGCCGCCGTACGCGACGCGGCCCGCGTGCTTGGCTACCCGTACGGAATGGGCGACCGGATCGCCAAGGCCATACCGCCGCTCATTATGGGCCGCGATACCCCGCTGGCGGCCTGCCTGGAGGAAACCGAGAAGCACGCCGACGGGTTCAAGATGGCGTCCGACCTCCGGGACATGTACACCGTCGACGACGACGTGAAGGCCGTGGTCGATGTGGCCAAAGGTCTTGAGGGCCTGCGCCGCCAGGACGGGATCCACGCGGCGGCCGTGGTCATCACCCGTGAACCGCTGACCGACTACCTGCCCATCCAGCGAAAGCCCGAGTCCGGACAGGACCCCGAGGACGCCCCGGTGGTCACCCAGTACGAGATGCATGGCGTGGAGGACCTTGGGCTACTCAAGATGGACTTCCTGGGCCTTCGCAATCTGGATGTCATCACTGACACTCTGGCCCTCATCGAACGCACCACCGGTCAGGTGGTCGACATCGATGAGGTGGACTTGGAGGACGCCCCCACCTACGAGATGCTGACTCGGGGCGACTCCATTGGGGTATTCCAGTTGGAGTCGGGCCCCATGCGATCCCTCATGCGGTCGCTGGCGCCGACGGCATTCGAGGACGTGGCCGCCCTTGTGGCGTTGTACCGGCCGGGTCCGATGGCAGCGAACATGCACAACGACTACGCCGATCGGAAGAACGGCCGTAAGGAGGTCGAGTTCTTCCACGCCGATGCTGAGGAACTACTGGCGGACACTTATGGGCTCATGATCTATCAGGAGTCGGTAATGCGGGTGGCCCAGAAGTTTGCCGGTTACTCGTTGGCCGACGCCGACAACCTTCGCAAGGCGTGCGGCAAGAAGGACCGCGAACTCATGGCAAAGGAGCGGACCTCCTTCGTGGAGGGCTGTACGGCCACGGGGTACGGCAGGCAGCTGGGCGACGAACTCTTCGACACCGTGGAGCAGTTTGCCGATTACGCCTTCAACAAGAGCCACTCCTACGGGTACGGCTACATCGCCTACCAGATCGCCTACCTGAAAGCGCACTTCCCGGTCCAATACCTTGCGGCCCTGCTGACGAGCGTGAAATCGAATCTAGACAAGGCGGCTGTCTACCTGAACGAGTGTCGGGTGCTGGGCATCGAGGTGACGGTGCCAGATGTGAACGTGGCGCGATCCGACTTCGAGCCGGTGCCCGTGCTCGAAGTCGGTGACAATGCAAAGAACGGTGCTGCGAACGGGGTCGCAACCGGGTCCGCGTCGAAGGGGTCGGCTGGCCGCATTGTGTTCGGTCTCTCAGCGGTCCGAAACGTGGGTGAGGGTTTGGTTGAGCGTTTGGTGGCCGAGAGGGACGCCAATGGTCCGTTCATGGATTTCAACGACTTCTGCGAGCGGTGTGACACCACGGTGCTCAACAAGCGCACGATCGAGTCGCTTATCAAGGCCGGGGCGTTCGACGCCATGGGCCACACTCGGCAGGGCCTCCTGCACGCCCACGAGCAGATCATCGACCACACAGTGGCCCGCCGGAAGGAGCACGACATGGGCGTCATGTCGCTCTTCGGTGAGGTCGAGGGTGATGGGCCGACCTTCGATGAGCGGATCGCCATTGCCGACGTCGAGTTCGACAAGATGACCCGTCTGGCCTTTGAGAAGGAAATGCTGGGCCTGTACGTTTCGGACCATCCCCTCCTGGGCTACGAGGCTGCCCTGAGGCGTCGGTGTGACGCCTCGATCACCGAACTGGAGGATGCCGAGGAGGGCGTGTTCCGAACTGTCGGCGGCGTGGTCACCAACCTGGATAAGAAGTGGACGCGCAAGGGCGACCTTATGGCCGTATTCGCGCTGGAGGACCTGGGCGCCTCCATGGAGGTGATGGTCTTCCCCAAGACCATGGCCGACCACGGACACAAGTTGGCCGACGACGTGATCGTGCTGGTCAAGGGACGGATCGACCGGCGAGACGATCTCTCCAAGATCATCTGTCATGAGATCGAGGTGTTCCGTACATCTGACTTGGAGGAGGTCAGGCCGGTGCATGTGCACCTGCCGATCGAGCGGGTGCGACCGGAAACTGTCGCTGAACTGAAGGGCCTCTTGGCGTCCCATCCCGGCGATTCTGAAGTGTTTCTCCATCTGGGGGACCGGCAGGTTCTCCGTCTGCCGCCTGACTATTGCGTCGACCCGGCCAGTGGTCTGGTGGCCGAGATCCGGGTACTCCTGGGGGCCGACGCGGTTCTCGCCGGCTGAGCGCTTTTCGACCGGGTTGGGAAACCGCCCGAGCACCGGGCAAAATGGAGGAGCCCATAGGCGGGATTCTCGGGGGGATCTCGGAACCACACGGGCCCAACCGGAGGTATCGAGCATGGCGATCGAGGTCGAGACCAAGGACTGCACGATGCTCGGTGATGCCGAGATCGAGGAGATGGCAGATCTGTGCGCTGACGGGCCGAACCCATTCGGCATCGGACTGATCTCCAAGCAGACCGAGGAGTGGGTCCTTATCAGCACCGCCCGAGAGGGTGGTCGGCTGAAGGGCTTTGCCTTCTTCACCCTTGAACGGATCGGCGGCACCCCGGCGGTCATTGTCGGTTTGGCTTCCATCCATCGGACCTCTAAGCGCGACACGGTGCTGCGGGCGCTCACCACCGAACAGCTCCGTCGGGCCGTGATGGCTTTCCCCGATGAGGACGTGGTGGTTGGCACCCGCTTCAACGAGGTCTCAGGCTTCGAGGCCCTTAAGGGCCTAACCGGCATCGTTCCTCGTCCCGGCCACAAGGCCTCAGGCGAGGAGCGTGCATGGGGTCGACGCTTCGTTAAGCGCTTCGGCCTGTCGACGTTGGCCTACCAGGAGAAGCGGTTCACCTCGCCCGGTAAGAGCTTTCCGGCGTGCGTGTTCGATCACACCAGTCTCAAGGCCGACAAGGTCGATGCCAGTGTGGTGGCCTTCTTCGACGACCTGGATCCAACGGCTGGTGACGTGCTCATCGGCACCGGTTGGGCGCTGGCCGAGGACCTCGAGAAATACGCCTGAGCCGGGACGGTCTGAGCCGGGTTGCCCCATGACCGTCGCCGACGCACTTCGCGACCGGCGGTCCTGTCGATCGTTTGCCGACCGGCCGTTGGCGCCAGGCCGGGTGGACGGTCTCGTCGACCGGGCCCGACGAACCCCGACGGCCGGAAACTGTCAGGGCGTCGAGTTCCTGGTGCTCGAGAGTGGTGAGGTCGCGGCCTATTGGGACACCACGCTGTCTGCCGATCGTCGAGCTGACTTCCCGTGGCCCGGGCTGCTGGTCGCTCCGGCCCTCGTGGTGCCCTGGGGCATTCCTGATCGCTATGTGGCCCGCTATGCCGAAGCCGACAAGGCCCGGACCGGACTCGGGGACTCGGCCGGAGACTGGTCAGTGCCCTATTGGTTGACTGATGCTGCCTTTGCCGCCATGGCTCTCCAGATGCTCGCTGTTGAAGAGGGGTTGGGGTGCTGCTTCTTCGGCCTGTTCGACCACGAGGCAGCGGTGGCCGCACGATTCGGAGTGCCCGATGGGGCACGGGCCGTAGGCACTATCGCCATCGGGCATCCGGATCCGTTGGCTGACCGGCAAAGTGGCTCGGTCGACCGTCGGCGTCGGCCCCTGGGCGAGGTGCTGCATCGCGGCACGTGGTGACTCTTGATTCCCCTGAACGGCTCCCGAGGAGCCCGGTAGCGACCGCTGATGGGCTGACCGGTACCGTCCGGTTATGAGCGATGACACCGCCGGGGAGACCCCGGTCATTCCTGAGCGTCTACCCATAGTCGACTACCTCCAGTTGGGTAACGACCCTCACCTTCTGGCCAACGAGTGCACCAACTGCGGTGCCCGATTCTTTGACAGGCGAAACGCTTGCGCGAAGTGCGGCAAGGCCGAGTTTGCCTCCGCCCGAGTGGCTGATGACGCTGTTCTGAAGTCCTTCAGCATCGTGCACCGAGCGGCGCCGGGCATTCCGGTGCCCTACGTCTCGGCGATCGTCGAGACTCGTGACGGCACGTCCGTGCGGGCGAACGTGGTTGGTCTCGACGACCCGATGACCGCCGAACTGGGGATGAGCCTGGTGTTCACCACCTACGGGTGTGGAACCGACGACAACGGGACCGAGTGCGTGGCCTTCGGCTACGCAGCGGTCTGACCGGCCTTCGGGCCACACGAACGAGCCATACGAGCGAGCAGGAGTACACGATGAACGATGCAGTTTGGGTGCTGGGAACAAGCATGACCCGATTCGGGCGGTATCCCGAACTCGATGCAGTGGATCTAGCGTCAAGAGCGTGTCTAGACGCGCTGGCTGATGGCGGGGTGACCATCCACGACATGGACGTGATGGGCGCTGGCACGCTGTTTCAGGCCCAGGCGGGTATGGGGCAACGGATCCAGAAGCAGATTGGACAGACCGGGATTCCCGTGTTCAACGTGACTAACGCGTGCGCCACCGGTGCTACGGCTATTCGGACCGTCTATCTGGCCATCAAGGCCGGAGAGGCCCAGATGGGCCTGGCTGTTGGCGTGGAGCAGATGGGGAAGATGGGCCTGTTGCGGGGCGGCGCTAAGGACGAAGCCAAGGTCTACGAGCCTGCGGGTCGCTACGGCGCTGTGGCGCCTATCGACGGCATTCTCGGCACCGAGACCATGCCGGGCGTGTTCGCTCAGGCTGGCATGGGGTACGCCTATGAGAACGACGGGGTGGGCTTCGAGCAGTTCGCCAAGGTGGCCTACAAGAACCACCTGCACTCCACGCTGAACCCGCTAGCTCAGTACCGCAAGGAGTTCTCCATGGAGGAGATTATGGGCTCCCCGGTACAGAGTTACCCCAACACCCTGCTCATGTGCTGCCCGACCGGCGATGGTGCAGCCGCCGCCGTACTGGTATCCGAGGAGCGGCTGCGTTCCCTGCCGACCGAGGTCCAGAAGCGGGCCGTGAAGATCTCAGCTTCGGTGCTGACCAGCGATCCGTGGGTGGAGAGCGGCCAAGTGCAGCCCGACGTCAACACGCTGACCCGTAACGCTGCCGCTCAGGCCTACGAGGCGGCCGGCATTGGCCCAGAGGATCTCGACCTGGTCGAGCTCCACGACTGCTTCGCCACCGCCGAGCTCATTCACTACGACAACCTGGGCCTATGCGAGCGGGGCGGGGCTGGCGACTTCATCGACTCCGGTGCGCCGTTTCGCGACGGTCGGATTCCAGTGAACGTGTCGGGGGGCTTGATCTCCAAGGGGCACCCCATTGGGGCAACCGGGGTGGCCAACGTCTATGAGGTCACTACACACCTGCGCGGAGAGGCCGGCGACCGTCAGGTCGAAGGAGCGACGGTGGGTCTGGCCCATGTCATCGGGCTTGGCTCAGCGTGCGGCATCCACATCCTCGAGAAGGCCGCCTGACCAGTCGGTCGAGTTCGAGGGTCCGACCCGCCCCGGTCAGGACTGCTCGGCCAACGCAGCCCGTAAAGCGTCGGGAGTATCGACGGGGGCCTTGCAGGTGAAGTTTCGGCACACCCAGGCCCGGTCGCCATTTCGCCCCGCCCACAACGGTCCACCGAACGGCTCGCCCCATGCAAGGACGACATTGGGTCGCCACGTATTGGCCGCCGCGACCACCAGGTCGGGTCGGTCACCGGTCACCACGATCTCGGTGATCCCGGCGTGGAACAGGTCGGCGGCTCCCAGGAGGTGGCCGAACGCCGTGGGGTGCGCGCCCGTTTGCTCGCCCAGCAGTCTCAGTACGCCTTCAGCAGCCTCGGTGTAGCGGGCGTCGCCCACCAGGGCCCCGAGGCGCAGGAGGGCCACAGCGGCGAGGCTGTTGGCTGATGGTTGGGCGTTATCCATCAGGTCCTTGGGACGCCGAACCAGAGCCTCGGCGTCGTGTCCGGTGGAGTGGAACCCACCGTGGTCGACGTCCAGAAAACGGTCCAACAGCACGTCTGCAGTTGACACGGCTGTTTCGGTCCAGCGCGCTTCTCCCGAGGCCTCGCCGAGACGGGTCAGGCCGTCGACCATGGCAGCGTGGTCCGCCGCGTAACCGAGCGTGTGAGCGCCAGCGTTCGCTTGCCACGATCGCAGCCAGCGTCCGTCGTCACGACGTAGCGTCCGACACAGGAAGTCGGCATTGGACCGTGCGGCATCGAGCCAGTCCTCTTGGCCCACAGTCATGGCCGCCTCTGAGAGCGTGGCCAGCATCAGACCGTTCCATTCGGTGAGGACCTTGTCGTCCAGCCCGGGACGGATCCGCTGCTCCCGGCGGTCCAGCAGTGCCCGGCGGGCTCGTTCGACAGGTTCGGGTCGAATCAGGTCACCCCTGACGGGACGGTGGAGAATGTTCGCCCCCTCAAAGTTTCCATTCCCGGTGACGCCGTACCACTCGATGGCCGACTTGGCCACACCTTGCCCCAGGTTCTCGCAAACCTCTCGTATCTCGTCCTCAGACCAGACGTAGAAGGTCCCTTCGGCGCCCTCTGAATCGGCATCCTCAGCTGAGAAGAACCCACCGTCCGGATGGCGCAGATCAGCCAACACGTAGTCGATGGTCTCGGTGGCTACCTGCAGCCACCGTTGGTGACCCAGAACCCGCCACCCGTGGAGGTAGGTCCGGGCCAGTAGGGCGTTGTCGTACAGCATCTTCTCGAAGTGGGGAACGAGCCACCACGGGTCAACCGAGTAGCGGGCAAAACCGCCGGCCAACTGGTCATACATGCCGCCTGAGGCCATGGCATCCAGCGTGGTGGTGGCTACCTCGACGGCCCGTCGATCCGCCTTCCCGGCGGCATGACGGGCCGACAAGTGTCGAAGCAGGGCTTCGAGGCTCATGGCCTGCGGGAACTTAGGAGCGCCCCCGAACCCTCCCCATTCATCGTCGTGCTGGTCGCTCAGGTGGCCGACAGCGGTGGTCATGACGTCGGGTGGGGGGGGAGCCTCAGCTGCGGGAAGATCGCCGTGACGGGCCATCGAGGCGGTGAGCCGGTCACCTAGACCGTCCAGATCGTCGCGCCGGGTCGTCCATGCCGTAGTCACAGCATCCAGAACTTGGGGGAAGGACGGCATGCCGCCCCGGGGCTGGTCCGGCCAGTAGGTGCCACCGTGGAACGGGCGGCCGTCAGGATGGCAGAACACCGTCATAGGCCAGCCACCCCGTCCGGTTAGAGCGGTTACGGCATCCATGTAGATCGAATCGATGTCCGGACGTTCCTCGCGGTCAACTTTCACGTTCACGAAGCCGGCGTTCATCGTCGCAGCGATCTCGGCGTTCTCGAAGCACTCGTGGGCCATGACATGGCACCAGTGGCAGGCCGAGTACCCCACGCTCAACAGGATGGGGACGTCACGTTCGACGGCTGCAGCTATGGCCTCCGGACCCCACGGATACCAATCCACCGGATTGTCGGCGTGCTGGCGGAGGTAGGGACTGGACTGGCTGGCCAGGAGGTTCACCCGGACGACGCTACCCACGGGGTGGGGTGGAGGTTGCCGGAGTCCGGTCCCGGCAGACTGGTCCCATGAACCGGTGGATCCTCGGGGCGCGACCTCGCACCCTGCCTGCAGCGGTAGTGCCCGTGTTGGTTGGAACCGCCGTGGCCGCCGGGTCGGGGATCATCTGGTGGAGAGCTGCTGCCGCACTGGTGGTAGCCCTCGCCCTGCAGGTGGCCACGAACTACGCCAACGACCTGTCCGACGGCGTACGAGGTACCGACGGACCCCAACGCGTCGGTCCGACTCGGCTGGTCGGTTCAGGTCTCGCCGACGCCGCTGAGGTACGTCTGGCCATGCTGATCGCCTTCGGGGTGGCTGCGGTGGCCGGTCTGGCCCTGGCCGTTGCCGTGACGCCGTGGTTGCTGTTAGTCGGTGCAGCATCTATTGCCGCCGGCTGGCTCTACACCGGTGGCCCCCAGCCGTACGGCTACCTCGGATTGGGAGAGGTGTTCGTCTTCGTGTTCTTCGGACTGGTGGCCACCGTGGGCAGCGTCTACGTCCACCAGCAGGAGGTTCCGGTCCTGGTCTGGCCAGCAGCGGTATCCGTGGGCTTTTTGGCCTGTTCGCTGCTGGTAGTCAACAACCTGCGCGATCGACCGACTGACGCCGAATCCGGGAAGCGGACCCTCGCCGTCCGGATGGGGGACCGGCCGACCCGGATCCTCTATGTGGTGTTGATCGACGGGGCGCTCATCGCGGGTTCGCTGTGCGCCATCTCGAGGCCGTGGGCCGTACTGGTGCTCGGGGCCGGCGTGGTGGCCGGTCCGGCGGTGCGGCGGGTGCTGGCCGATGCCGAAGGGTCCGACCTGATAGACGTGCTGGGTCGTACGGGCCGCACCCAGCTGGTGGCCGGTGCACTCCTGACCTTGGGACTCGTTCTGTCGGTCTGACTAGATCAATCGCTTCCGGTCGGCGACGAACGGACTTACCGGTCAGGTTCGCGTGGCGGTTAGTAGCTGGGCGATACCGCCACTGCACCGGTCTTTGGCTAACTCGGTAAATCCCGCCGCCTCGATGGTGGCCAGAAGCGTGCCTTCGGAAGGCAGGTAGGCCACGGATCGAGGCAGGTAGCGGTAGGCATCCCGATTGGAAAACACCCCGCCCACCAATGGCACGACCCGGCCGAAGTACACGCCGTGGCCGATTCGCAGCACGGGGTTTCGGGGTCGGTCAACCTCGAGCAGGGCGATCCGGCCGCCCGGGCGCAGCACTCTGGCCAGTTCGGCCAGGAACGGTTCGAGGCTGGTGAAGTTCCGCAGAGCGAATCCGCATGTCACCCCATCAATAGATCCGTCGGCGGCCGGTAGGCGCAGCGCGTCGGCGTGGACGAGGGGCGCCTCGGTCCGGGCGGCGGCCAGCATCCCCCACGACAAGTCCATTCCAATGGGGCGATGGCCTGCGTTGGACAGGTCACGGCATAGGTCGCCGGTCCCGCAGGCCAGGTCGAGGACGGTCGAGCAGTCCGGGAGAGAGAGGCGTCGTACTGTCCGTTTCCGCCAACGGACGTCCAGGCGAAACGTCATGATCCGGTTAACCAGGTCGTACCGAGGGGCAATGGCGTCGAACATGGAGCGCACCGCGGCGGCCTTCTCCTCCCCGGTGGGGAGGGGTGCGCCGGGGTTTGGAATGCGCCTGGTCTCAGGGAAGCGGCTTGGGTCGCTCATGTCGGTTGGGGGAGGGGTCCTTGGTGGCGAGCTCGACGCGGAACCGGTCAGCTGTGCTCAGTTGAACCAGATCTTCTGGTGCTCCCGGCTCTGCGGATGGATTAGGAGAGCCAGAAGTACAACAGGAAACAGCAGGGCGAAGGCCAGGGCCATCGGATTGCCGAACCCGTACCAGGTGAGGCGAATAAACACGGCCACTCCGGCAGTACCCACACCGAGGCGCCAACCCCAGCGCCTGTCATTGGCGATGGCCCATGCCGCTGGGAACATGGCGATACCGACCAGGAAGAGCGTCTGCCCTCGGACGAGGTTGAAGATTCCCTCGATGTACAGAAGCATTGTTGCTGACGCCAGCGTTTGCGGGTGCATGCGGTTGATCCAGCGACGTTCCACGTAGCCAGTCTGTCAGCGGCTCGACCCGTTACCTCCAGGGGTCGGGTTGCCTCGGCGTCCGGGTGCTGCGACTGGTACCGACCGGTCGGCGTTCACGCTGTCGGCGTTAGCCCGCTCGGCACGTAACTGGCCGCAGGCAGCGTCGATCTCGGTGCCGCGGGTTCGGCGGATGGTGGCGTTGCCGCCCCGGGCGTTCACCTCGTCGGCGAACTCGCGAACACGGGAAGGTGGGGATCCGCGTGTCGGCCATCCGGGCGTGGGATTCAGTGGGATGAGGTTCACATGGGCGCCCAGTGGACGGGCGTAGTCGGCCAGTCGGGCAGCGTCCTCCAGCCGGTCGTTGACGTTGTGAATGAGGGCCCACTCGAAGGAGAGGCGCCGACCGGTGGCGGTGACGTGTGCTTGGCAGGCATCGGCCAGTTCGGCCAACGGGTAGCGCCGGTTTAACGGGACCAACTCGTCGCGAAGGCCGTCGTCCGCCGCATGCAACGACACTGCCAGGTTCACCGGCAGCCCCTCGGTGGCCATCCGACGGATGCCGGGCACCACGCCGACCGTCGAGATTGTGAGGTGGCGCGCTGACAGCCCGAGGTCCCCGTGGAGGCGTCGGACGGCGGCCCACGTCCGGTCGTAGTTGGCCAGCGGTTCACCCATGCCCATGAAGACCACGTTGGAGACCCGGCGGTCGCCGGCCTCGACTTGGGCTCGCACAACCTGTTCCACGATCTCGCCGGTCGAGAGGTGGCGGTCGAAGCCCATCTGGCCGGTCGCGCAGAAGCCGCACGCCATGGCGCATCCGGCCTGAGTGCTGACACACACGGTGGAACGGTCCTTGTAGTGCATGAGCACCGTCTCGATGAGTGATCCGTCGGCCAGACGCCACAGCCACTTGATGGTGTCGCCGCCGTCGCCCACCGACCGGGTGGCCTCGGTGAGAGCGGGGGGAAGGAGATTGGCCAGGGGGCCGCGTAGAGCCTTGGGGAGGGTGGAGACGTCCTCGGGGCCGATGAGATCGCGATACAGGCCCTGCCAGAGTTGGTCGACGCGGTAGGCGGGGAGCGCGGTCCCGGCGGTTTCGCCTACTTCGGCGACGAGTCGGCCAAGCTCGGCACGGTCGGGGTCGTAGCGGCTAGGGGAGAGCCCTCTCGGGGGGCCGACTGCTGAAGAACCGGTTTCTACGTCGTCGGCTGCCGGGGAATGGTTCACCGGACGATGCGTTGGTAGGCCCGACTGGTGAATTCGCGATCGAAGCCGAGAGCCCCGTACATCTTGCGGGCCGGCTTGTTGTCGGACTCCACGTAGAGGATGGCCTGACGTAGGCCTTGATTCGTCAGGTAGGCCAGACCGGCCAACGAGAGTTCGCGACCAAGACCCCGACCGTGATGCTCTGGGTCCACGGCAATGGCGTAGATCTCTCCGAGCGCCGGTTTCTCGTCGGTGTGGATCTTGGTCCAGCAGAATCCGATAACTGAATCGTTCCCGTCGGCATCTGCTTCCTCGAGGATCAGGAAGCCCTCGGGGTCATACCAGGGCTCAGCCTGTTTGGCGGCGAGGTCTTCGGGGGTCATCTCGCCCTGTTCGGGGTGCCAGTCAAAGGCCTTGTTGTTGCACTCGATGAATGCCTCGGCGTCCTCGGGGCGAAAGGCCCGCACGATTAGGTCGGTGGGCAGCGCCGGTAGCTGTCTTCGCAGGCGCAGGAGGTCGCGGTAGGGCACGAAGCCGGCTCGAGTGGGGACCTCGTCGCTGCGCTCGTCGACTCGTTCGATCCAGTATTCGAGTCGTCCGCCACCCTCGATCACCACGGCCTGGGTGGCGGCTTCCAGCAGGCGACGCCCACGGTCGTCGTTGGTGCCCCGCTCGTCGGACGGGTCGCCGGGAGCGGCGGGTTCGGAGATGTTCAGTTCGACGAGCCAGCGTTCCGGATCACCGGAGAGGCTGGCGGTATCGGTTCCGTCCGTGACGGTCCACCGGTCCATGGCGCTGAGGCTACCGTCGCCCTTCGTGGGACGACCAAGGTCAATCAAGGGGCGGGCCGCCGAGGCACATCGACGGCTGGGTGATGAGTACCCGGGTGCCGAATGTGAGCTCGATCATGAGAATCCGTTCCAGCTTCTGGCCGCCACCATCCTTTCTGCCCAGTGCACCGACAAGAGGGTGAACATGGTGACGCCTGCCTTGTTCGCCGCATACCCAGAGCCGGTTGACCTAGCTGGGGCGGTGCCCCACGAACTGCAGGAGATCGTCCGCTCCACCGGCTTTTACGCCAACAAGGCGAAGAGCCTGCTGGGTATGGCCCAGCGCCTCGTAGAGGTATTCGATTCGGAGGTGCCGTCGTCGATGGCCGACCTGACGTCGCTGCCCGGGGTGGGGCGTAAGACGGCCAACGTGGTCCGCAGCGTGGCCCTCGACCTGCCGGGCCTGCCGGTGGATACTCATGTTGGACGACTCTCGCGGCGGCTGGGATTGACGACGGAGACGGATCCGGTGAAGGTCGAGATGGAGCTGAATCCGATGGTGCCCGCGGCTCAGCGGGGAGAGTTCAGCCTCCGTCTGATTCTGCATGGTCGCCGGGTCTGTCCGAGTCGCAAGCCCCGGTGCGGGGAGTGTGTGCTTCAGGACTTCTGTCCCGCCGCCCATCTCTGACTTCGCTCGAAACAGGCATGATAGACGTCACTCGAAAATAGGGATCAGAAGCCGTTCGAACCATCCTTGCGGTGGTGTACGTTCATTCCGCCGGGTCCCACCACCCGGCCCAGCGAGGAGAGGGTTCCCGCCACCCGCCTTGCCCGTTCGGCGCCCCTCGGGGCGTCGAACGACATTTTGGGGCCGGTTTCGAATTCCTCAGACTCGTCGAGCCCGGGCCAGTTCCCTTAGGGCGCCACGAAGGTGGCGTTCCACCTCGTGGAGGCCCGACCGGCCCCTGGCCTCTTCATCAGCTGAGGTGACGCTGAAGGCCGCCAGCTCCTCGATCCGTCGAGTGAGAGCTTCGAGCTGGCTGGCCAACGACGAGAGTTCCGCGTCCACCCGGGCTTCGTTCGATTCGGATCCGTCCATACACGCGAGTCTGGCCGACTCCGGTTTGAAACCCCAGCCGAGGCCCCGTGCGGTGGCCGGTAGCGTGACAGCGTGCTTCGACGACTCGATCTCCGAGGGGATCTGCCTAGTTCTCCAGCGGTCCTGCGGGCCGCCCTGCCTCGTCCTGATCTGGGAGGTCCGGGTTCCGAAGATGCCGTCCTGAACGCCGTACGGGCCATTCTGAACGATGTTCAGACCCGCGGTGACGAGGCCGTACGCGAGTTGACATCCCGGTTTGATGACGCTGAACCGCCGACCATCCAGGTCGACCCGGTCGAGGTAGCCGCCGCCCTGGACCGCATCGACCCTGTTGTTCGCACGGCGTTGGAGGTGGCCGCAGAAGCTATCCGGCGTCATCACGTGGGTCAGGTCCGTTCCGAGCACCGGACCGAGGATGCCGGTCTCGTGGTGCGCTCAGTTAGTCGCCCCGTGGAACGCGCGGGTTGCTATGTCCCTGGAGGACGGGCCGCGTACCCCTCGACCGTTCTCATGACCGCCGTTCCGGCCCGGGCGGCCGGTGTCGACGAGGTCGTGGTGTGCGTACCGCCGGATCCTGATGGCCGCGTCGCAGAGGTGACCCTCGCTGCAGCCGCGGTGGCTGGGGTGGATGCCGTCTACGCGGTGGGTGGCGCTCAAGCCGTGGCTGCCATGGCCTTTGGTACCGAGTCGATTCCCCCGGTCGATGTCATCGTTGGTCCGGGAAATGTCTACGTCGCCTTGGCTAAGCGCGAGGTTGCCGGTCTGGTCGGCGTGCCTTCGGCATTCGCCGGCCCGTCGGAGGTCGTGGTGGTGGCCGATGCGACCGTTCCTGCCGGCTTCGTAGCCATCGACATCGTCGTACAGGCCGAACATGGGCCAGACGGGCTGGCCTGGTTAATCACCTGGGACGAGGCGGTGGCCGATGCCGTGGATGTGGAGGTGTCTCGCATCGTCGAAGTCTCACCGCGATGCGACGACGTGACGGCCACGTTGACCTCGGCCGGCTGGGTGGTCCTGGTCGACGGCCCAGACGAGGCGCTGGCAGTGTCGGATGCCATTGCTCCCGAGCACCTTCAGTTGATGGTAGACGACGCCGAGTCGTTGGCCGACCGGGTCCGCCACGCTGGCGCGGTCTTCTGCGGTCCGTGGTCTCCGGCCTCGCTCGGCGACTATGTGGCTGGTCCTAGTCACGTCCTACCAACCGCCGGCACCGCACGCTTCTCGGGCGCCCTCAGAGTTGCCGACTTCACCAAAGAGGTTCACGTCGTGTCCGCCGATCGGGAAGCCCTCGAGCGACTGGCGCCTCACGTGGCGGCGCTGGCTGGCGCCGAGGGCCTCGATGCTCACGCCGCATCCGTCCGGACCCGGGTCTGTCACCCTCTCGACAGGAGCCACGATGCCTGAGTTCGTGCAGCCCCAGGCTCGCGTCGGTGTGGTGAGCATGGAGGGTTACCACTCGCCTCAGGTTGACGTTGCCGTCCGCCTGAACACCAACGAGTCGCCGGTACCTCCGCCCGCGGGATTCCGAGCGGCAGTAGCTGCAGCGGTCACTGAACTGTCCTGGAACCGCTACCCGGACCGTCACGCCACGGCGCTACGGTCCGCGCTGGCCGAAACCCATGGGGTAAACCCGATGCAGGTTTTCGCTGCCAACGGGTCCAACGAAGTCCTACAGAGCCTCCAGCTGGCCTACGGCGGCCCGGGTCGCTCTGTTGCGGTGTTCGAGCCGACGTACGCCATGTACGCCCAGATCGCACGCACTACAGGGACCGGGGTTCTTCGAGGTACCCGCGACGCCGATCACCGACTGGTCGCCGATGACGTCATGGCGCTGGTAGCCGACAAACAACCGGCGCTGGTCTTCCTGTGTTCCCCCAACAACCCGACGGGGACCGTGGACCCGGTTGGGCTGGTGGCCGACCTGGTGGACGTAGCAGCGGGCTATGGGGGTCTGGTGGTTGTCGACGAGGCCTACGGACAGTTCGCCTCGACGAGCGCCGTGGATCTGTTGGCCGAGGACCGTCCCCTGGTTGTGAGCCGGACCTTCTCTAAGACATGGGCCATGGCCGGGGCGAGGCTGGGCTATCTCCTGGCCCCGACCTGGTGTGTGGCTGAACTCGACAAGGTGGTGCTCCCGTACCACCTAGATGCCTTTAAGCAGGCCGTCGGGATCCTGGCTCTCCAGTACCGGACGGCTATGGACGATCGGATTGCCCAACTGGTGGCTGAACGGAACAGGATGACCGCCGCCCTCGACGTCCTGCCCGTGACTGCCTGGCCATCGGAGGCAAACTTCATCCTGTTCCGACCGGACACCCGCTCGGGCCGTGACGTCTGGCAAGCCCTGGTCGAGTGCTCAGTGCTCGTCCGGGATTTCACGACCATGGCTGGAATCGAGGGGTGCCTCCGGGTCACCATCGGGACGGCCGACGAAAACGACCGTTTCATCGAGGCCCTGGGGCAGATCCTGGGTGGGTCCCTCGCTGAAGCACCTCACGAACCAGACACCGAAGGGGCCTGACATGGCACGCACCGGAAGCCGCCAACGTACGACGAAGGAGACGGCCATCGCCGTGGAAATCGATTTGGACCGGACGGTGGTGGCCGACGTGTCGGCGTCGACTGGCATCCCTTTCTTTGATCACATGCTCGACCAGCTGGGCCGTCACGGGGGCTTTGGCCTGCAGGTCTCCTGTGACGGCGATCTGAACATCGACGCCCACCACACCGTGGAAGACGTTGGCATCGCCCTTGGTGAAGCCTTTGCTGATGCGTTGGGCGACAAGGCGGGTGTGAGGCGCTTCGCCTCGATCCGGGTGCCGCTCGATGAGGCGTTGGTCGACGTGGCCCTCGACCTGTCGGGGCGTCCGTACCTACACCACGATGTCGAGTTTCCCGGTGAGAAGATCCTCGGCGACCCGCCGTTCGACCCACAGCTCATGGAGGAGTTCTGGCGGGCATTCACGGTGGCGGCCCGCATCACTCTGCACCTCACGGTGGTGCGCGGAAAGAACACCCACCACATCGTGGAGGCCTCCTTTAAGGGCGTGGCCCGAGCCCTGCGCGATGCCGTGCGGATCGATGGTGGCGACGTGCCGTCCACCAAGGGCAGCCTGTGACCCGACCCGACGGGGACGGCTCCCCGGCACGGACGGGCCCGCTACTGGCCGTCCTGGACTACGGAATCGGCAACCTGCGGTCAGCCCAGAAGGCTCTCCAAAAGGTGGGTGCCGACGCCCGCCTGACCAGCGACCCCGACGAGGTCGCGGCGGCTGACGGACTAGTTCTTCCTGGCGTAGGGGCGTTTGGACGTTGCATTGAGGCACTGCGGACTGCGGGTCTCTGGGAGACGGCGATGCAAGCGGCCAGCGAGGCAGCGACAGGGGACGGACGACCATTCCTAGGAGTCTGTGTGGGGCTCCAGATGCTCCACGAGGCGAGTGTCGAGTCACCCGGCGTGGCCGGTCTCGGCGTGCTGCCCGGCGAGGTGACACTGCTATCCGATGCCGTCAAGCGGCCGCAGATGCAGTGGAACCGTCTGGACCAGAAGGGTATCGACAAGCATCCGATGCTGGCCGGCCTGGGTGACGACCCGTGGACCTACTTTGTACACAGTTATGCCGCACCGGTCGGACCCGACACGGTGGCCACGTGCACCTACGGCGATCAGGTCTGTGCGGCCGAAGCTCGGAACCTGCTCTGGGCGTGCCAGTTCCACCCGGAGAAGTCCTCGGTCACAGGCCTGCGAGTACTGGAGAACTTTGTGAGCCTGGTTGCCAGATGAGGACACCCGCGCTGTTCCCAGCCATCGACCTACGTGCTGGTCGCTGTGTGCGCCTCATGCAGGGCGACTACGACCGGGAGACCGTGTACGGCGATGATCCCGTCGCCCAGGCCCTGGCCTTCCAGGAGGCGGGCGCCGACTGGGTCCACGTGGTGGACCTCGACGCCGCCCGGACCGGCGACCCGGTGAACCGTCCGGCAGTCGCCGCGGTGGCCGCCGCTCTTGACGTGCCCGTACAGGCCGGCGGGGGAGTCCGTTCGGTCGCTGACGCTCGGGAGCTGTTCGATGCGGGGGTGTCTCGGGTGGTCCTGGGCACCGCCGCGGTCGAGAACCCGGACCTTGTGACAGCGGTGGCTGATCGCGGCCCGGTGGCCGTGGGGCTCGACGTGTGGGGCGACGAGGTGGCCGTCCGGGGCTGGACCGAGAGCAGTGGTGTGAAGCTCAGCGACGCGTTGATCCGATATTCCGACTTGGGCACCGCCGCCTTCGTCATCACCCGGATCGAACGTGACGGGACGCTGGAAGGCCCTGATGTCGACGGACTGGCCGGCGCATTAGCTGCCACGAGCGTCGATGTGGTGGCCTCCGGTGGTGTGGGCCGCCCTCGCGATCTAACTGACCTGGCGGCTCTGGACGTGGACGGCCGCCGCATTGCGGGGATCATCCTCGGACGGGCGCTCTACGAGGGCACTGTCGACCTCGCCGAGGCCATCCGACAACTTTCGGAGGACCCGTCGGACGGGCCGGTAGGGAATCGGGCCTAATCGTGGAGACCGTGCGGATCGTCCCCTGTCTGGACGTCGACAACGGCCGGGTGGTCAAGGGCGTGAACTTCGTGGGTCTCCGCGATGCCGGCGACCCAGTAGAGCTGGCTGCCCGCTACGACAGCGAAGGTGCCGACGAACTCGTGTTCCTAGACATCACAGCGTCGTCCGATGCCCGGGAGATCACCTTGGACATGGTTCGCCACGTGGCCGAGGAGGTGTTTATCCCGTTCACCGTCGGTGGGGGTATCCGGACGGTCGAGGACGCCCGGGGGATCCTGCGGGCCGGCGCTGACAAGGTCTCGGTCAACACGGCTGCTGTGGACCGCCCTGAGCTCATCGGCGAGTTGGCCGCGGAGTTCGGAAGCCAGTGCGTGGTGGTGGCGGTGGATGCCCGACGCTCCGAAGCGGACGTTGGACCTCCGTCCAGCGGCTTCGAGGTCTTTACCCATGGCGGTCGGATGCCGACCGGACGGGACCTCGTGGCCTGGATTGACGAGGTCGTCGAGCGGGGAGCCGGCGAGATCCTGCTGACGTCCATGGACCGTGACGGCACCCGTGACGGCTTCGATGTCGAAATGCTCCGAACCGTGGGCGACGTGGCCAGCGTGCCACTGATCGCTAGCGGTGGCGTCGGAAACCTCGATCATCTGGTGGCCGGAGCGGTGGACGGTGGCGCCGATGCTGTGCTGGCCGCCTCGATCTTCCACTTCGGGGAATACACGGTGGCCGAGGCAAAGGCCCACCTGGCAGCGGCCGGTGTGACCGTTCGGCCCGTGACCCGCTGACCGCGCCGTTACCGTGCACCTTGTGAACACGCAGAAGAGCTCGTCAGGCCAGTCTCTGGAGAGCGGCTCCTTAGACGGCAACGGTGTAATGCCCGGCCCATCGGATCACGAGGGCCTTCCTATCAAGATGCTCAACGACCGGATCCTCGTGCGAACCGACTCTGAGGAAGGTGAGCGTCGCTCCACCGGCGGCATCCTCATCCCGGCCACTGCCCAGGTGGGAAAGCGTTTAGCCTGGGCCCAGGTGGTGGCCGCCGGTCCCAACGTGCGCGCGATGGAAGTCGGCGACCAGGTGCTGTTTAACCCGGAAGACCGTTACGAAGTTGAGGTCCGGGGACACGACTACATCATTCTCCGGGAGCGCGATGTCCACGCGGTGGCAGCCCAGCGCCTCGAAGAGGGAAGCACGGGTCTGTATCTGTAGTGGGGATGGGCAACCGGGTCCGGCGGTTGGCCCCGGCTGCGAATCGAAACACTGACCGTCAGCGCAAGGGGGTGACCGTAGGCTGACCTCCATGTCTCCCGCCCCCTCCACCATCGAGTCCACCCCCATCGCCGCGACGGCTGAGCAGTTGGAAGGCGTGACCTTCAACGAGGACGGCCTGGTGCCGGCCATTATTCAGGAGGAGCACACTGGGCGGATCCTGATGATGGCGTGGATGAACGCCGACTCCCTACGCGAGACCATGGCTACTGGGAGGACCTGGTTCTGGAGCCGTAGCCGCCGGGAATACTGGTGCAAGGGCGAGACCTCAGGCGATCGCCAGTACGTGCGTGAGGCGTATTACGACTGCGATGCCGACACCCTGCTCTTCGTGGTCGAACAGGAGGGGAAGGGCGCCTGCCACACGGGCGAGTACAGCTGTTTCTTCCGTCCGTTCGGACCGGGGGCCGCGTCCGACGCGGTAGTCGACGCTGGCTGATCCAGCGACTCTTCCTGTGGTCAGCCCTGATCGCGAGGAGTTCCGAGCGCTGGCGCGCGGCCACGCCGTCGTGCCGGTCTGGCGCGAGTTGCTTGCCGATCTCACCACCCCGGTCTCTCTGTACGCCCGTTGCGTGGGTGACGGAGAGGGCTTTCTGCTCGAAAGCGTCGACCGGGGCGAGACCTGGGGCCGGTGGTCGTTCATCGGTCGTAACCCGTCGCTCACCCTTACCTCCCACGGCGCCGGTGGCGA
The DNA here is from genome assembly GCA_030747595.1 of Acidimicrobiales bacterium. Taxonomy (NCBI): domain Bacteria; kingdom Bacillati; phylum Actinomycetota; class Acidimicrobiia; order Acidimicrobiales; species Acidimicrobiales bacterium. Next base: position 221,612 of record JASLKK010000003.1, read on the forward strand.
CCTTGACGTCAGCGGTGACCTTCCGGCGGGGATCCGTACCGACGCCGGGATGCTGGCCGCTCTCGAAGACCTCCTGGAACACTTCCGGTCGCCGACCATCGAAGATCTTCCTCCGTTACACGGGGGCCTCATGGGCTACCTGGGCTATGACGTCGTGCGCGAAGTGGAACATCTCCCAGATGTGCCGCCCGACGACCGGGGTTTTCCCGACGGGATCATGTCGGTCATCGGCGAGATGGTGGCTATCGACCATTGGCGCCAACGGGCCGTTTTGTTGGTCAACGTGGTGGTGCCCGAGCTCACCGGCGACGAGGTGGCCGACAACGCAGTACTGGATGCCGCCTACGACGAGGCGGCATCCAGGCTCGACCAGTTGGCATCAGACGGAGCCCGACCACTCGACGAACCCTTGATGGCGCCGCCTGATCCCACTGATGAGCCGCCTGAGGTGACCTCCACCATGGGCGCTGACCTGTACAAGGTCGCCGTGGAGGTCGCACGGGAGCACATCTTGGCTGGCGACGTGTTCCAGGTTGTCTTGTCACAACGTTTCGACGTGGAGCTCGATGCCGAGCCCTACGATGTGTACCGGGTGCTCCGACAGGTCAATCCGAGTCCCTATATGTACTTTCTGCGTTACGAGGACCTCACCGTGGTGGGAGCCTCGCCCGAGCCCATGGTTCAGTTGCTCGACGGTCGGGTCGTATCACGGCCCATTGCCGGCACCCGTCGTCGGGGCCGTAATGACGTCGACGATCGCCGGATGGCCGCCGAATTGGCCGAGGACCCCAAGGAGGTGGCCGAGCATGTGATGCTCGTCGACTTGGCCCGAAACGACGTGGGTCGGGTCGTGGCGTTCGGCTCCGAAGAGGTCGAGGAGATGATGACGCTGGAGCGTTACAGCCACGTCATGCACCTCACCAGTCAGGTTGCCGGCGAGTTGGCCGAAGGCTGCACCCCCATCGACGTCCTTCGGGCAACCTTGCCTGCCGGTACGGTTTCCGGTGCCCCCAAGGTGAGGGCCATGGAGATCATCGACGCCCTCGAGCCGGTCAAGCGTGGCCCATATGCGGGCGTCGTTGGTTACTTCGATTTCACCGGCAACATCGACACGGCCATTGCCATTCGCACCATGTTCGTCCGTGACGGAATCGCCTCAGTCCAGGCCGGAGCGGGCATCGTGGCTGACAGTGTTCCGGAGCTAGAGCACCTGGAATGCCAGAACAAGGCTCGGGCGCTGCTATCGACCATTCCGGCTGCCCGCCGGATGACAGCGGCCCGTCGGACTGCTAGCAGCGATTGACCTTTCTTATGAAGCCACCGTTATGACCATCGTTCGTCGGCAGCGCGATGTCCTACGGGTTACCGGGCCCGATGCCCAGACATACCTCCAGGGCCAGCTCAGTCAGGACGTTGACGCTCTGGGCGTCGGCGACGCAGCGGAGACCTTCGTGTTGCAGCCCACTGGCAAGGTCGAGGCGTGGATGCGGGTTTCGAGGATGGCCGACGACGTGTTCATGTTGGATGTGGACGCTGGTTGGGGAATGGTCGTAGTGGCCCGTCTGACCCGCTTCCTGCTGCGGACCGACTGCACGGTGGAACCCGTCGACTGGGGTCTGGTCACGGTGCTAGATGCTGAGATGGGGTCGGTGGATGCCCCGCCAGGCGGGTTGGCGTTGCCTGTGACCTGGCCCGGCCTGCAAGCCGTCGACCTGCTCGGTCCGTCGGTTGATCTGCCTAAAGGCCCCACCAATGGTGACGGTTCGATGTGGGAGCACCGTCGGATCGCTGCCGGCATCCCGATGATGGGCGCCGAGATGGATGAGACGACCATTCCTGGTGCCACCGGAGTGGTTGACCGGTCAGCCAGCTTCACCAAGGGGTGCTACACCGGTCAGGAGTTGGTGGCACGGGTCGACAGTCGGAGTGCCGGAACCCCGACACGAATCGTGCGGGCGACCGGACAGGGTCCGTTGCCGTCGGCCGAGACGGAAATCACCCTTGATGGTGTTGTGGCCGGTCGGCTGACCAGCGTGGCCGCCCGACCCGGGGCTGGACCCAACGACGGGTTTGTGGCCCTTGCTGAGGTAAAGCGGGCCATTGTGGTGCCGGTGACGGTCGATGCCGACGGCACGTCGGTCTCACTCCTCGCTGACTGAGGGGATCCGTACCAACATTTCGGTGCCGCCGTCGGGAGGTGCCACGGCTTCCACCTCGCCATCCATGGCTTCCACCAGTTCACGGACGATGGCCAAACCCAGGCCGGAACCCGACTCCCGGCCGGTCGGGTGGTGCTGGGCCACGTAGAGACGTTCGAATACGTGGGGGAGATCGTCGGCTGCGATTCCCGGACCATCGTCGATGATCCGGACCTGAATCGACGGTCCTGTCGACTGAATCTCCACTGTCAGAGTGGTTGCCGCGTACCGCAGACCGTTTTCAATCAGATTGCCGACTATCTGAGCCCACCGGTCGTGGTCGACCATTGCCACGACGTCGTCTCCAATCCCGGCAGCGTTTGTTGCCGAGGTTTTGACGGTGACCTGGATGCCGGATTCAGCGGCCGCCGGGCCGAACGCCTCGACCACCTCGGCGGTCGACGCGGCAATGTCCACTGGGTGCAGGTGTAGGGCGAACTGTCGGGCATCCAGATGGGCCAACTCGAGCAGGTCACGAACGAGGCGTTCCAGACGGGCGGCCTCGGCCAGGATCACCCTGCCGGCCTGGATCGGTTCGGAGATGGTCCCGTCGACCAGAGCCTCGGCGTAGCCGCGGATGGAGGTCATTGGTGTCCGAAGATCGTGAGAGACCGAAAGCAGGAACTGGCGTTCCAGACCCCGGGATCGCTCCAGTCCCTCAGCCATGGTGTTTACCGCCGCCACCAGTTCGGAGACCTCATCTGGCCGCCGGGACTTTGAACCGGCCGGATCCGAATCCAGTCGGGTATCCAGGTGGCCGTCCGCGATTTTGTGGGCGGCTGCGGCCATCTCGATCACCGGGTGGGCCAGAGAGCGGCTAAGGCGGAGGGCTACGAGCACGGAGACGACGATGGACACCAACGCGCCCAGCAGCATCCACTGGTAGGTGCCGGCCAGCGGGTCTACGGATCGACGGCTGGCTACCACGACGATGGCCGGACCGGTGGCGGTGGACCGTAACGGAACCACGGCGGCCGCCCAGGCCACAGCGTCTCGGACCCCCGATGTGTGGGCCGCTTCGTCGGGCCTAGCAGCATCCTCGGCCAATGGACGCAGGTCGTCGTAGGTGACAACGCGTGGAAGTTCGTTGAGGACGACTAGGGGACTGCCATCACGTGGGACCACGGCAAGGCCAATCTGCTCGAGGTCCATTGACTGTCGGAGTCGTTCGCGGACACCCTGTCCGAGTCTGGGGCGGTTCAGAACCGTCATGCCATCTTCTAACGCCGCGGCCAGGGCGAGGGTCTGGCCGACCACATGGCGCTCGGTGGTCGACGCCGAGCGGGTCGAAGCGACCACCGTGGTTCCTGCGCCGACCAGGACGAGGGCCAGGACGACCAGTCCGACCATGGTGGTGAGCAGTCGGGTCCTCATGGAGTGTGCCCCATCAGTCCAGCCGGTAACCGACACCGCGGACCGTGGCTAGGGGGAGGTCGTCACCTAACTTCCGACGGACCTGCCTCACATGAACGTCGACCGTCCGCTCGTCACCGATCCAACCGGCGCCCCATGCGCCGTCCAGAATTTGGCGCCGGGTCAGGGCTCGACCGGTGTGTTCGACGAGGAACCACAGCAGAGCGAACTCGCGGGTGGCCAGTAAAGCCACGACACCATCCACCGTGGCCTCGAGGCGTTCGCCGTCGATGCGGACACCACCGAATTCGACCACCGGTCCGGTCGTCGTCTGGGTGTTCGCTGAGCGGCGGAGCACTGCGCGGACGCGGCCCATGAGTTCGCGGGGGCTGAACGGCTTGACCACGTAGTCGTCGGCGCCTAACTCGAAGCCGACTATCCGGTCGACTTCGTCATCGCGGGCCGTGATCATGATGATGGGAACGTCCGATGTGGCACGGATGCGTCGGCAGACCTCCAGGCCGTCGATGTCGCCCGGCAGGCCGAGGTCAAGGAGTACCAGTGCCGGCGATCGTTCGGCGAACAGGACCAACGCCCGCTCGCCGCTGTCCGCCAAGTAGGGGCGATGGCCGTCTTGACGGAGGTAGAGGTCCAGCAGGTCAGCGATGTGGGGCTCGTCCTCGATGACCAGGATCACGGCACCGTCGGTACGCGTCGGGTGACCCGGGTCTCCAGTCATGACCCCATCGTCGCACGATGGGTCCACCAAACCGCATCGTGGAGATGAGGGTTGTGTGAGGGAATCGGCTCTGGGGCACCACGGGGGTGTCGGTAGCCTCCGGTCGTGGCTACCTATCTTGATCGGATTCTCGACGTTCATCGCACGGTCGCCGCCGCCGATCGCCGGCGGGTTGGTGCACTGGTCGACGCGGCGCGCGGGTTGCCCGAAGCACGGCGCTTTACTGACGCTCTGATTGAAGTCCCTGCCGGAGAGCCGGCGGTAATCGCTGAGGTGAAGCGCCGTTCGCCCTCACGGGGAGATCTGGCCGTCGATCTAGACCCGGCGGGCACCGCCACGGAATACGTTGCCGGTGGAGCGGCTTGCCTTTCGGTTCTGACCGACGTCGACCACTTCGGAGGATCACCAGACGACCTAGCCGCTGCCCGAGGCGCCGTGGGGGTCCCAGTACTCCGAAAGGATTTCACCGTCGACACCCGCGACATCTGCGACGCCCGTCTCATGGGGGCCGATGCGGTGCTCCTGATTGCTGCGGCGCTTGACGATGCCGAGTTGACCGACTTCCACGCCCTGGCCGTCGAAGTGGGCCTCGACGCCCTCGTGGAGATCCACGACGAGGTCGAACTGGAGCGAGCCCTGACGGTGGGTGCGCGACTCATAGGGGTCAATCAACGGGATCTGGTCACCTTTGAGGTCGACACGAACAGGGCCATCCGGATGGCCCCACTCATGCCCGACTGGGTCGTTCGGGTAGCCGAGTCGGGCATCCGGGGGCCCGCTGACGCCCGGACACTGGTGGATGCCGGCTACCACGCACTCTTGGTGGGCGAGTCGCTGGTGACCTCGGGCGACCGGACGGGCGCCGTGCGAGCCCTCCGGGGAGCGCCCGAGGGACCCCAAAATGAGGGATGATTCAACCGTGTTCATAAAGATCTGTGGCATCACCTGCGCTGAGGACGCGTTGCTTGCCACGGCACTGGGCGCCGATGCCCTTGGCTTCATCTTCGCCCCGTCGCGGCGTCAGGTGAGCGAACGGGTGGTGCGCGACATCGTGGGACAGCTCCCACCCGATGTGATGACAGTAGGGGTGTTTCGCAACACCGGGAAGGCCCGGGTGGTCGAGATGGTGAACCGGATCGGTCTGCGGGCCGCCCAGCTCCATGGCGATGAGTCACCTACGACCACCCGCTGGGTAGCTGATCGGGTGCCGGTGACCATCCGGGCACTGCCAGCCGGTTCGCCCGACCTGGACCGCTTCGACGAGTTCGGTGCTGACCTGCTCCTGCTGGATGCTCCGACGCCTGGTTCGGGTCAGGTGTTCGACTGGGCCATGGCCGACGGCCCATCGGCGGCCAGACCGATGCTGCTGGCTGGCGGTCTCACACCAGAGAATGTGGGCGAGGCCATCGAGCGAGTCGACCCTTACGGCGTCGACGTGGCGAGCGGCGTGGAAGCCGGGCCTGGGCGCAAGGATCCCCGCCTGTTGCGAGCGTTCATGATCAATGCGCGAGCGGCCCGACCGACCCGAATTGAGGGCTATCGGGGCGACATGGAGAATCGCCCGTTCGATTGGCAGCAGGACGAAGTCGAATCTCCCGATGGAGCAGATCGAGGAATGGACCGACCATGACACTGCAGGAGCCCACACCGGACGGGAGGTTCGGTGAGTTCGGTGGCCGATTCGTGCCCGAGACGCTGATTCCGGCCGTCCTCGAGCTCGAAGTGGAGTTTCGTAAGGCCTGGGCCGACCCGACCTTCCGGACTGAACTGGATGCCCTATTGGCTGACTACGCCGGTCGGCCGTCCCCAATGACCGAGTGTCACAACCTGTCCTCGGAACTGGGCTGCCGCTTGTTCCTGAAGCGGGAAGACCTGAATCACACGGGTTCCCACAAGATCAATAACGTGCTGGGTCAGGCCCTGCTGGCCAAGAGAATGGGCAAGACCCGCCTGCTGGCCGAGACCGGGGCTGGCCAGCACGGTGTCGCCTCGGCCACCGCAGCCGCCCTCCTGGGCATGGAGTGCTGCGTTTACATGGGCGAGGTCGACGTTAAGCGACAGGAACTCAATGTTTTCCGGATGCACCTTCTGGGCGCTGAGGTCCGGACGGCCATGTCGGGTAGCCGTACTCTCAAGGACGCGGTGAACGAGGCCATGAGGGATTGGGTGGCCACGGTGGAAGAGTCGCACTACTGCCTCGGATCGGTCATGGGCCCCCACCCGTACCCGTGGATGGTCCGGACGTTCCATGAGGTACTGGGTCGTGAGGCCCGCGAGCAGAGTGAGGCCCTGTTGGGTGGTCCGCCCGACATGGTTGTGGCCTGTGTGGGTGGTGGGTCCAATGCAATTGGCATCTTCTCGGGCTTTTCCGACGCGGCAACCGAACTAGTCGGTGTGGAGCCGGCGGGTGGAGCCGCGGTGGGGCGTGGAGTACCAGGGGTGGTCCACGGGATGGACTCCTACCTGATGCAGGACGAGTTCGGTCAGGTGCTGGAGGCCGAGTCGATTAGTGCCGGCCTGGATTACCCAGGGGTCGGCCCCGAGCACAGCCATCTAGCCTCCGTCGGCCGGGCCCGGTACGAGGCGGTCACCGATGACGAGGTGGTCGAGGCCTTCCAACTGCTAAGCCGGTCCGAGGGGATCATTCCGGCACTGGAGCCGGCCCATGCCCTGGCCTGGGTATCGCGGGAACGGGCTGCTCTGGCCGGAAAATCAGTGGTGGTGAATCTGTCGGGACGTGGCGACAAAGACGTGGCCCAGATGATGGGCATCCTGGCGTGAGTGTCCGAAACGAAGATGGGGGCTCAAGGGTGACCGGTCCGGTCGAAGCGGCACTGCGTGCTCGACGTGATGGTGGCGGAAAATGCCTCGTCGTGTACGTCACCGGCGGCCTTGGCGACGACTGGCTAGACACGGCACGGGCGGTGGCCGCCGCTGGTGCCGACGTGATCGAAATCGGGGTGCCGTTCTCGGATCCGGTAATGGATGGTCCGACGATCCAGGCCGCCAATGATGTGGCTCTGGCTGGTGGTGCTACGCCGGTGAGCATTCTCGACGCCCTTCGGGATGCCGATGTGGGCGTACCGCTGGCTGTGATGACCTACTACAACATCGCCTTTCGCATGGGTCTGGAACGGTTTGCCAAATCGCTGATCGTTTCGGGGGTGTCGGGCTGCATCCTGCCCGACCTTCCTTTGGAGGAGGCTGGTCCGTGGTTGGAGGTGGCGGATGGCGCTGGCGTCGAACCGATCCTGCTTGCTGCCCCCACGGCCCCTGACGATCGCCTGCCCCGCATCTGCGAGAGGACCCGCGGTTTCGTATATGGCGTCGGGCTTGTGGGGGTGACCGGGGTGCGGTCCGAGTTGGCGGCTAGCGCCGTCGAGATCGCCTCGCGTCTCAAACCCATCACCGATGTGCCGGTACTGGTCGGCGTGGGCATCGGCACCCCAGCACAGGCGGTAGAGGCATCGTGTCACGGTGACGGGGTGGTAGTCGGTTCGGCCGTCGTACAACGCATGGTCGATCGGGCCGGCCCGGAGGGTGTCGCCGAGTTGGTGGCGGACTTCCGAGCCGCCCTCGACGCCGGTTGACTCCTTGTTAGCGACCAACTGAACATGACCAGTCAGAGCGTTCCCATGGGGCGACAAAAGCCTTGGGTGCGGATCGGAGCCGACAGCACAGAGATCGTGGCCGACACACTCTTCGAACTGGTGGGGCCAGCGTGGTTCGACGACCTAGCCGGCCGATTTTATGATGGAGTGGCGGCGGACCCCGTACTACGACCCCTGTATCCCGACGACCTGGCCGGCCCGGCTGCTCGGCTCGCCGGCTTCCTGCGCCAGTATTGGGGTGGCCCCGCCGACTACAGCGTCGAGCGGGGACACCCTCGACTGCGGATGCGTCACGCTCCCTTTGTCATCGCCTCGGTCCAACGGGACGCCTGGCTGGCCTGCATGTCGACCGCGGTCGCCGGCGGAGGTCTCACCCGGTCCGCTGAATCGGCAGTGATGGAGTACTTCCTGAACGCGGCCCAGCACTTGGTGAACGCTCCAGATTGACTTTGTCGCGTCTCTACAGAGGCCGGAGGACCGTCTGAAAAGGCTCGTTGTCATTCCCGACGGACCCACAGCTCGGAGGCAGATCCTTGGAACGAAAGGCCTTCAGGATCGGAAATGCTTGACATTGGGTGCTGAAAGTAGTCGGATGTCATTTGACCACGAGGTGGGCAGACCCATCCCGAGACCCAAAGGAGATGGTCGATGAATAAGAGCGATGTAATCGCAGCAATGGCGGACCGGGCTGGGACGTCCAACAAGGACGCAGGTGCGTGTCTGGATGCCTTCTTCGATGTGGTGGCTGATGCGGTGGCTGCCGGTGGTGACAAGGTGTCGATTCCCGGCTGGATTTCGTTTGAGCAGGTCCATCGGGCGGCTCGGATGGCCCGCAACCCGCAGACCGGCGAGCCTGTTCACGTGGCGGCCCGTAACGCCTGCAAGGTGTCTGTCGGCTCGAAGTTGAAGGCTGCTGCCAACAGCGGTGGTGGAGCGGCCGAGGCGGCGCCCGAACCTTCCTCCTGGTGAGCACTGCGGGTCGCCTAATGCGACTCGACATCATCTGAGAAGTTGGCCGAGGCCGGGGTGGCGACACCCCGGCCTCGTGCATTTCGGCCCACTGACAGATTCTCGACCATGTCCGGAAGGAACCTCCAACGTGTCCGACATCTTGCTGCCACCTGAGGCGGTCATCCCACACCGTGATCCGTTCCTCTTGTTGACCGAGGTCACCGAGGTGACCTCGGGGGAGCGGGCCGTCGGTTACTGGGACCTGACCGGTGATGAGCCTTTCTTTGCTGGACATTTCCCTGATCGGCCGACGCTTCCCGGCGTTTTGATGTGTGAATCGATCGCACAGTTGGGGGCTTATGCCCTACTAAGCCGCCCGGACTTTGTCGGTCGTCTGGCTCTTTTCGGTGGTCTTGACGGGGTTCGGTTCCGGCGGCAGGTGGTACCGGGAGAGCGATTGGACCTGGAGGTGGAGCTGGGTCGGGTGTCAGCCAGGGCCGGCAAGGGCACAGGACGGGCGTCTGTGGACGGTGAGGAGGCGTGCCGGTGTGAGCTGATGTTCGTCTTCGTGGGTACTGACTGACCAACGCATGGGTCTCTGGCTGGCTGACCGGGGCCGGGATTAAGCGGGGCCGATAACCAGACTGCCATTGTGGCCGCCGAACCCAAACGAGTTGGACATGGAGATGCCGGGTGTCCAAGGTGCGGGTTCACCGGCGACGATGTTGATCGCCGGCATTTCTGGATCGGGCGTGGCGTAGCCCGATGTTGGTGGGATCAGGCCCTTCTGCAGGGCCAGGATCACCGCAACGGCCTCAATGGCGCCGGCGGCCCCTAGAGCGTGACCGGTGATCCCCTTGGTGGAGGTGATCTGCGGGCCGTTATCGCCGAACACCTCTTGCATGGCGAAGGCCTCGGCCATGTCGTTCAGCGGGGTCGACGTGCCGTGGGCATTGATGTGGACCACATCGGCGGCATCCACTCCGGCCTCTTCGAGGGCCAGACGCATGCAGTTGATGGCTCCCACACCGCCAGGTGACGGGGCGGTGATGTGGTGGGCGTCGGCCGTGCTAGCGCCGCCCAGGATCTCGGCCAGAATGGTCGCCCCGCGAGCCTCGGCGGTCTCCCAGTCTTCCAGCACGACCACGCCAGCGCCTTCGCCCATGACGAAGCCGTCGCGCTCCGCGTCGAACGGTCGGGAAATCCCGACCGACGAGAAGGCCGTCATATTGGTGAAGCCGGCCACGGCTGCATCCACGAATGGGGCCTCGCTTCCACCGGCTAGGACCACGTCACAACGTCCGTAGGCGATTAGACGGGCGGCATTGGCCAAGGCGTGTGTACCGGCGGCGCACGCCGTGCAGGTGTTCTCGGCGGGGCCCTGAAAGCCGTGCTTCATCGACACGGCGGCCGGGGCGGCATTGGGCATCATCATGGGGATGAGGAACGGAGATACCCGTCGAGAGCCCTTTTCGTTCATCACGAGGATCTGGTCCTCGAGGGTTTGGATGCCACCGATGCCGGTACCGATGAACACACCACGACGGGTCGGATCGGCGGTCAGTTCACCGGCTTGCTCTAGGGCCATGTCAGACGCAGCGATGGCGAACTGCGTACAGCGGTCACTGCGACGGACCTCCTTAGGGTTCTCGAACCACGGGGAGGGATCGAAGTCGGGGACCAGGCGGTCGCCTTCCGGGGCCGGACCACACAGGCCGTTCCAGAACGCGTCTGTGCCGACGCCGCACGTGGAGACCACGCCCAGGCCGGTGACGGCCACCCGACGACGGGTCATCAGAGCTTGCCGGTGATGAGCTGGTAGGCGCCCCCGATGGTGGTGATGTCCTCCAGTTCCTCCTCCTCGACGTTGACGCCAAACTCCTCCTCAAGGGCCATGACCAACTCGACGAGGTCGAGGCTGTCGGCATCGAGGTCCTCGGCGAACGAAGCCTCCATGGTGACCTGGTCGGCTTCTACCGACAGGACCTCGACCGCACACTTCCGGAACTTCTCGAAGTTTTCTTCGCTCACCGTCATTCTCCGTTCTGATTGGTGATCGTGAACTGCCTCACCCTAGAGCGGAGCGATCCGCAGGGGAATGGATTGTGGCCTACGACACTCTGGGCCGTTTCGCTTGTCGCCATTTACAGGCCAGGGGTACTCACCCCATGAACAGGCCGCCATCCACGGGGAGGACGGCCCCGGTCACGTAGCCGGCATCCTCCGACGTCAGAAAGGTCACTGCCGCGGCGATCTCAGAGGCTTCGCCCAGACGACCCAGCGGCACGGCTTCGGCGTAGGCAGCCTGCTGGTCGTCGGGGAGGGCAGCCAGCATCTCGGTCAGAATGGGCCCCGGTGCCACCACGTTGACGGTCACGTTTCGGCTGGCGAACTCCTTGGCCAGGGAGCGTCCCAGACCGACTAGGCCGGCCTTGGACGCCGAGTAGTTGGCCTGACCGGTCTGTCCGACTCGACCGACGACCGACGAGACCAGGACGATTCGACCCCAACGCCCCTTTATCATCCGTTTGACAGCCCGACGGCAGACCCGGAATGCACCGATCAGATTGGCGTCCAGCACGTCGATGAAGTCGTCATCGGACATCCGCAGCACGAGGCCGTCCCGGGTGATGCCGGCGTTGGCCACCAGGATCTCGACGGGTCCCAACTGTTCCTCGATAGCGGTAAACGCCGCGTCGACCTGTTCGGTGTCGGTCACGTCACACTGCACGGCGAGGATGCCCGCCTCGGAAACCTCGGCCGGTGCCTCTCCCCGGCAGGTCACGGCTACTCGGTGTCCGGCAGCGACGAACGCCTTGGCGCAGGCAAGGCCGATGCCGCGGTTTCCACCGGTGACCAGTACGACTCGACTGATTGGGTCACTCATGATTGCTCTTGGTTCCTGACTGGGTTTCTTGGGCGGACTTGGCTCGGGCGTTCGCGCGGTGGAAATTACTGAGCGCGAAGCCACGCAATGGGCTTGGATGCGGTGACCCGTTCAGTGTCGACAGCGAGCCAACCCATGAACTCGCCGGCGAACGACGAATAAACCTCGGTCGTACCGATGTGACCCAGTAGGGCCCCGGCGGCTACCACCTGGCCGGGACCGATGTCGGCCACCGGAGTGAAGATGCCGGTAGCTGGACTCACCACCATGCGGTCGGTGGCGAAGAGGTGTTCGCCCTCAGCGTCCTCACCAGCAGCCTCCGCCATAGCGGGGGCGGCTAGCGCGTCGAGGAGCGAGTCGAGGTGGTCCGGGGTGTTAACGGTTAGTCGGGTCGCCCCCTTGATGGTCCGCTTAACCAGTCCGGTCAGGACACTGCCCGGACCCAGTTCGACGAACGTGGTGAAGCCGGCGAGGCTCAGCGTCTCAAGGCTCTGCGCCCACCGGACGGGGCTGCAGAGTTGAGCGTTCATCAGAGCCCGCCACGTTGCCGGGTTCTGGTGGGCGGTGGCATCCACGTTGGCCACCACGATTCCCTCCGGCATTCGGATGTCGGTGCTGTTGATGGCTTCGCTGAGTCGATCCCGGGCCGAAGACATGAACGGGGTATGGAAGGCACCGGAGACTTCCAGGGTGGTGACTCGTTTGGCGCCTTGATCTTTGGCCTCCTGGCCGGCTGCGGCCACCGCTTCGGGATCACCGGCAATGACTACCTGTCCGGGGGCGTTGTAGTTGGCGACCCAGACGTCACCGTCGACCGCTGAACACGCTTCTTCCACACTTGAGTCATCGAGTCCCAGCACGGCGGCCATGGTGCCCTCGGGTTTCTGGATCGCCACCTGCATGGCTTCACCTCGTTCGACCACCAGGGGCACTGCGTCTTCGAAGGCCAGGGCGCCCGACGCGGTCAGCGCGCTGTACTCGCCGAGGCTGTGTCCCGCGTGGCCGGCAGCGTCGATGCCGAGCCGCTCCACGGCATCGAGGATCACCATGCTGGTCACGAAGGTGGCCAGCTGGGCGTTGCGGGTCTCGCGGAGTTCGTCGGCGTCGGCAGTGAGTAGCAGGTGGGTCACGTCGCGTCCCGCTGCTTCGGAGGCTTCGTCAACCAGTTCCCAGGATGGGTGGTCAGACCAAGATGCTCCCATGCCGGGTTGCTGGGAGCCCTGGCCGGAGTAGGTGAAGGCGATCATCGGTCTCCTCGAAGGGACGCGGAAGGGTGGCGGTTCCGTCGGTGACGGGGCATTGAACCCGCTGCGTCGGCCCATCGTAGGGGCCCGTCGACGGTTGGGTCACGGGTTACCGCGAGGTGGCGGAGCGGGTCTCCAGTCAGGGGCCCACCGGTAGGCTCAGAAAGTTCGCCCGGGTGGCGGAATTGGCAGACGCGGAGGACTCAAAATCCTCTGGCTGAAAGGTCGTGCGGGTTCAAGTCCCGCCCCGGGCACCAGATGTTTTTCTTACAATGGCCGGTCCCATGGCACGCTCGGTGATTGAACGACGCCTAATCGAGGTTGGCGAGCGCCTTCAGCGGCTCTGGTCCGACCTAGCGGTGGCCGAGGAACAGTTGGCCCACTTGTCGGCTGACGCGACTGATGCCCGGGTTCGGGCCCTGGTTTCGGAAACCGCTCAGTCAGGAAGCGTTCATCGCGACGCCGAGCGCCACGCCCGGGCCATGGAACGCCACCGTGATGACGTGGTGGCCAACATCGCCCGGCTGGAGGCCATCCAGGACGACTTACTGGATCGGATGGGCTCCGACGGCCGAGGAGTCCGAGATGACTGATTCGCGCGGGGCCTCTCCCGCTCCCGGCATGCCACCAGTACGGGTGGTCCTGGCCGAAGACGAGGCCATCATTCGTCTCGACCTCAAGGAGACCCTCATCGACGAGGGGTACGACGTGGTAGGCGACACCGGGCGCGGTGATCATGCCGTCGAGCTGGTGGCCGAACTGGACCCCGACGTGGTGATCCTCGACATCAAGATGCCCGGACTCGACGGGATCGAGGCGGCATCGCGTATCGCCGATTCCCACGACACCGCGGTGGTCATCCTCACCGCGTTCAGTCAGCGGGACCTGATCGACCGGGCCGTCGAGGCCGGTGCGCTGGCCTACTTGGTCAAGCCGTTCCAGCGATCCGAATTGGTGCCGGCAGTCGAGGTGGCCCGTGCCCGCCACCGAGAGATGCGTGCCCTGACCGACCAGGCCCAGACATTGACCGATCGACTCGAGGCCCGCAAGGTGATCGACCGGGCAAAGGGTGTCCTCCTCGATGAGGTCGGCCTATCTGAGAACGAAGCGTTTCGGTTCCTGCAGACCTCGTCAATGTCAGGGCGTCAGACCATGGCCGACGTGGCCCGGGCTGTCATCGACGAGGGCCTCCGACCTTCCTGACGGGCCGGGCCGCCAGTCGGGTTGGTGACCATTGGGGATTAGGGTCGCCGCGGTGCCCGGACTCCTCCTCCTCGACGGAAATTCACTGACTTACCGGGCGTTCTTCGCCATTCCCAGAGACATGGTGACCCGCACCGGGCAGGAGACGAACGCCGTCTTCGGTTTCACCCAGATGCTCCTGTCCCTGCTACGCGATCACGAGCCCGAAGGGGTGGCCGTGGCCTTCGATCGGCCGGGGGAGACCTTTCGCCACGAGCGCCTACCGTCGTATAAGGCGAACCGTGAGAAGCAGGAGGATTCCCTCTACCAGCAGCTCGATCTGGTTCGCGAGCTGGTCGACTCCCTGGGATTGCGGGTGGTGGATGCCGAGGGGTTCGAGGCCGACGATGTCTTGGCGACCCTCGCCACCGTGGCCCGCGATGCCGGTCGGGACGTGACCATCGTGACCGGGGACCGGGACAGTTACCAGTTGGTGGAGGATCCACATGTCCGGGTGCTCTACAACAAGCGGGGGGTGTCGGACTACGCCCTGTACGACGAGGCGGGCATCTTCGAACGCACCGGAGTCCGACCCGCGGACTATGTGGCCTACGCCGCTTTGCGGGGCGACTCCTCTGACAACCTGCCTGGAGTTCCCGGGGTTGGGGAGAAGACGGCCGCCAAGCTGATCAACTCCTATGGGGGGCTCGACGGGATCTTCGCCGCAGCCGACGATCAGACCCCCAAGCTCCGGGAGAACCTGAACGCCAGCGAAGACCTTGCCCGTCTGAACGAGGAGATGATGCTGCTAGTGCGCGATGTGCCGCTCGGGTTGACCGCCGACGACCTAGACCAGGGCCCCGTCGACGTGGAGAGGGCCGGTGGGCTACTCGACGTGTTGGAGCTGAGCCGGGCCCGCGAACGTTTGGCTGCCCTGCTGGGCGTGGACTTCGGTGGCGATGGGGCGGATTCACGGGAGAGCCGAGACGGATCTACGGGGGCCTCGGGAGAGTTGGAGGTTTCCGTCAGCGTCGTCACAGATGCGGCAGGCATCGAGGCCATCAGAGTGGCAGCTGCGTCCACCGGCCCGATTGGCCTGGCAGCGGTGGCCGAGCCGCCATCAGGTCCCGCCGGCCCTGATCTTGGCCCGGGCCTCGCAGTTTCCGATGGTGAGGAGGCCTGGTGGATTCCCGCCGCCCTGGTGGCTGATCCAGCGGTCACCGGTGCGTTGGCGGGGCTTCTGGGTACTGACGGCCCGGGTGTAGCGGCCCATGACGTCAAGCCGATGTTGCGGGCCTTACAGCGGCAGGGCATCGGAGAGGTCCACCTAGTGCTGGACACAGCGCTTGCCGGGTACCTGCTGGACCCGGCTGACGCCACCTACGACCTCGGGGTGCTTCTGGAGCGTCATGCCAGACGGATGCTTCCGGTGACCGGAGCGCCCGATGGACAGTTGGACCTCAGTGGCGAGGCAGCCGATCCGTCGGTGGAGGCCGGACACCGGGCGGCCGCGGTCTGGACCCTTCGGGACCCGCTGATTTCGGCCATGGAGGCCCAAGGGCTCCTTTCCCTGAACGCTGACATCGAAGTTCCCCTCGTCGCCGTGTTGGCTCGCATGGAGGAGTTAGGCATCGGCGTGGACGTCGCCGAGTTGACCCGCCTCCGTGACGAGCTGACCGCCAGTTGCGAACGCCTGCGAGGCCTTGTCCACGAGGCGGCCGGGGAGGAGTTCAACGTCAACTCCACCAAGCAGCTCAGGGAGATCCTTTTCGAGAAGCTGGGTCTCACTCCCGGCAAGAAGACCAAGACCGGGTTCTCCACGGACGCGGCCACCCTGGAGCGCCTCAGGGGTGATCATCCTGTGGTTGCTCACCTGCTCGCCTACCGCGAGGTCGAGAAACTCCGGTCCACGTACGGCGAAGGCCTGTTGGCTGAGGCTGGTCCGGGCGACCGAATCCGCGCCACGTTCAACCAGACGGTCGCCCGAACGGGTCGACTCAGCTCGGATGCACCGAACCTCCACAACATCCCGGTCCGCACCGAGTCCGGGCGGGCCTTTCGCAGGGCCTTCGTACCGATCGACGGCTGTACGTTGCTGGTAGCCGACTACAACCAGATCGAGTTACGGGTCATCGCCCACCTGGCCGACGACCCGGGTTTGATCGCAGCGTTTGAGGCTGGTGACGACATCCACACCGCGGTGGCCGCCCGGACGTGGGGAATCGACCCGACCGACGTGACCTCCGAGGTGCGGAACCGGGCCAAAATGGTGGCCTACGGACTGGCTTACGGCATGGAGGCCTACGGGCTGTCCCAACGGCTGGGCTCATCGGTTGACGAGGCCAACGAGATCCTCGAGTCGTACTTCGCCGCCTTTCCGTCGGTCCGCGACTACATGGAGCGGACGGTCGACGAGGCCCGCCAGAAGGGCTACACGGAGACCCTGTTCGGGCGCCGTCGACGCATACCGGAACTCTCGTCGCCCAACTTCAACGTGCGTCAGGCCGGCGAACGCCAGGCCATGAACGCGGGTATCCAGGGTCTGGCTGCCGACATCTTCAAGGTGGCCCTCATTCGGATCGACGACCGGCTCCGAGCTGACGGGTCGGCATCCCGTCTAGTGCTCCAGGTCCACGACGAGGTGATCCTTGAAGTGCCGATCGATGAGGTTGTCGACGTGGAGGCCATGGTCCGTTCCGAGATGACCGGGGCCTACGACCTGCGGGTGGAGTTGGCCGTCGAGGTCGCCACCGGCGCCACCTGGGCTGACGCCAAGGGCTGAGGGATCGGATCTCTGATAGATGGATCACTGGTTCGAGGGTGTCGCTGACTACCTGGGAGATGCCTACCGTCGCTACTCATTCACCTACGGGACCGTCCAGGAGGTCGACTTTCTTATCGACGTGTTGGGTCTCGGTGAAGGATCCCGCCTACTGGACGTCGGTTGCGGCCCGGGACGCCACAGCCATGAACTGGCCCGACGTGGCATTGAGGTAGTGGGCATCGACGTGTCGGAGACCTTCGTGGACCTGGCCCGTCGAGACGCCCCAGAAGGAGCCACGTTCATCCATGGCGATGCTCGGACCATGACTTTCGACAGCGAGTTCAACGCGGCTATCTCGCTCTGCCAGGGAGCGTTCGGCCTGGCTGGAGGGCCGGGAGCCGATACGGCCGTGCTGGACCCCGACGGAGCGATCCTTGACCGCATCGTGGCCGCCGTCCGGCCGGGAGGGGGCGTGGCCCTGAGCGCCTTTTCGGCCTACTTCCAGATTCGCTTTCTGGCTGAGGCCGACCACTTCGACGCCGATACCGGCGTCAACCGGGAGCACACGGCGCTAAGGAACGGCGATGGCGTCGAGAAGCCAGCTGAACTCTGGACCACCTGTTTCACTCCGCGGGAACTCCGCCTGCTGGCCGACCGCGCCGGACTGGTGGTCGACGAGATCCGTTCAGTGACTCCCGGCGATTACGCCTCTCGTCCGCCGGATCTAGAACATCCCGAGTTCCTGCTGATTGGACGACGAGGCGACTGACGGACCTGCCCTGAATTTGGTTGAGTTCCGTCCGATGGGGTCGCGATGGGGGTCCGGTAGGATCTCCGGGTCCGTTTCGCGTGTGCACATGCCGTGTTTATGCGTCCGGAATGACCTGTCCACCTACTCCCATCCGACGAGAAGAACACGTGTCCGAACTGACTCTTATTCCCTCCGCCCTCGACTCCCCGCCCATGGGAAGTTTCGACGAGAGCGGGGAGTACATCCCCCGTCCCATCACCGAGGATGATCTCGGTTCCCTGACGCTTGACGAGGCCTACTCGGCCACCATGGTCGACGTTGAGAACGGCCAACTGGTCGAGGGCACCGTCGTCCGGGTCGACAAGGACGAGGTCCTGCTGGATATTGGTTACAAGTCCGAAGGTGTCATTCCGCCTCGCGAGCTTTCGATCCGCAACGGTGTGGATCCGAACGAGATCGTGGCCGTTGGCGAGAAGATCGAAGCCGTGGTTCTCCAGCGTGAGGACAAGGACGGCCGTCTGGTCCTGTCCAAAAAGCGGGCCCAATACGAGCGGGCCTGGGGTCGGATCGAGGAGATCAAGGAAGGCGACGGAATGGTTTCCGGCGCCGTGATCGAGGTCGTCAAGGGCGGGCTGATCGTCGACATCGGTCTCCGTGGCTTCCTTCCCGCTTCACTCGTGGAGCTACGCCGGGTCCGTGACCTACAACCCTTCATAGGGACCACGATCGACGCCAAGATCATCGAACTGGACAAGAACCGCAACAACGTGGTCCTGTCTCGCCGTGCTTGGCTTGAAGAGACACAGAAGGAACAGCGCGAAGATTTCCTGCACAACCTTCGCTCCGGAGAGATCCGTAATGGCACCGTGTCCAGCGTCGTCAACTTCGGTGCGTTTGTCGACCTCGGCGGCATGGACGGCCTCGTGCATGTGTCGGAGTTGTCGTGGAAGCACATTGACCACCCCGGTTCGGTAGTCGCAGTCGGCGACGAGATCGAGGTGCAGGTTCTCGAGGTTGACCTCGGCCGTGAGCGCATCAGCCTCTCGTTGAAGGCCACTCAGCAGGATCCGTGGCAGGAGTTCGCCGGGGCCCACCAGGTGGGTGAACTGGTATATGGCCGGGTCACCAAGTTGGTGCCGTTTGGCTCGTTCGTCCAGGTGGGTGACGGGATCGAGGGTCTGGTCCACATCTCAGAGATGTCGGCCCACCACGTGGACCTTCCCGAGCAAGTCGTGACGCCCGGCGAGGAACTATGGGTCAAAATCATCGACCTCGACCTTCAGCGTCGCCGGATAAGCCTGTCGATCAAGCAGGCCGCCGAGGGTGGGGTCGTGGCCGCCGAGTATCAGGAACACTTCGGCGAGCACGCCTACGACGATGAGGGCAACTTCATCGGAGAGGCGAACTCTGAGGGCCAGGAAGCCTGGGCCGACATGTTCGATGCCTCGGCTTCTGTTGACGGAGAAGCGGTGGCAGAGGACGACCCTGCCGCTGAAGCCACCGTTGAGGAGGCGGCCACAGAAGACGCCCCGGTCGACGAATCTGTCGACGAGGAGGCCTCTACCGAGGAAGCGGCGGCCGAGGTCGAAGTGGTTCCCGAGGCTGAGCCCGAGCCCGAGCCTGAGGCTGAGGCTGAGTCCACCGAAGTCTGACCCGAAGGCCTGGTTTTCTTCGGTGGATTTGACCTTCGCTACCAGGGGACAAACTCGATGCTCGAGATCGGCCTGACCGGCGGCATCGGCTCGGGCAAGTCCACCGTCGCCTCGCTCCTAGTGGAGCGAGGCGCTGTCCTTCTGGACGCAGACGCGATCGTTCGCGAGCTTCAGGAGCCAGGCACGCCGGTGTTCGTGGCCATGGTGGAACGCTGGGGCGACGACATCGTGGCCGTCGACGGGAGACTGGACCGTCAAGCGGTGGCCGACAGGGTCTTTGGTGATGTCGACGAATTGGTGGCACTGAACGCCATCGTGCATCCCGCGGTGGCCGATGAAATGACCCGGCGACGTGAGAGGCTGGCCGGCACCGATGCCACGGTGATTCTCGACATCCCCCTGCTCGTCGAATCGGGCCACGAGGGACTGGGCGGCATCATCGTGGTCGACGTGGATCCCGATGTGGCCGTGGATCGCCTCGTGGCCCATCGGGGGTTCACCGAGGACGATGCACGGGGCCGAATCGCTCGTCAGGCCTCCCGAGAGGACCGTCTATCCCGGGCTCACGTCGTGATCGACAACTCCGGGACGGTGGCCGACCTGTCCGCCGAAGTGGACCTGGCATGGGCTTGGATCGAGGGTCTGGAGCGGCCCGTTCCCGGTGAGGCCGTGACCCGCATTGGGAGCCGCACCGAACGCTCCTAGGCCCGTCACGGCTGCTGGTTACGCTCCACGAATGGACGACCTGGCCACTCCGGATATGTCTACCGATTCAGTGCCTACCGGGACCGTCGGACCAGCCCGGGGTCAGCCCTTCAAGGTTCATGCACCCTTTTCGCCTGCTGGCGACCAGCCAAAGGCCATCGACGAATTGACCGACGGCATAGAGGGTGGCGAGCGATTCCAGACGTTGCTGGGCATCACCGGCAGTGGCAAGAGCGCCACCATTGCGTGGACCATCGAGAAGGTTCAGCGGCCCACGTTGGTCATCGCTCCCAACAAGGCCCTAGCCGCCCAACTGGCCAACGAGCTCCGGGAGTTCTTCCCCGATAACCGGGTCGAGTACTTCGTCTCGTATTACGACTACTACCAACCCGAGGCCTACCTTCCGACGTCGGACACCTTCATCGAGAAAGACTCGTCGGTGAACGACGAGATCGACCGCCTCCGACATTCGGCCACATCGTCACTGCTGACCCGTCGCGACACCATCGTGGTGGCGTCAGTTTCGTGCATCTACGGGCTCGGATCACCCGAGCACTACGAGGGCCAACTCCTGGTGTTGGAGGTCGGCCAGACCATTGAGCACCGGGCCACTTTGAGTCGCCTCGTCGACCTTCGCTACGAACGAAATGACATGGTGCTGGGCCGGGGCGGGTTCCGGGTGAAGGGCGACACGCTGGAGATTCATCCCGCCTATGAGGAGACGGCATTTCGGGTTTCGTTGTTTGGCGACGAGGTCGAGGCCATTACCGAGGTGGATCCACTTACCGGTGAACAACTCCGCCAGCTCGAGGACCTGGTGATCTTCCCGGCAACCCACTACATGGCCGATGCAGAGAACATCCGGCGGGCCATCGGCGGCATCGAAGCCGAGCTGGTCGAACAGCTCCAAGTCTTCGAAGTCGAACAGAAGCTCCTCGAAGCCCAGCGGTTGCGGATGCGCACCGAACACGACCTCGAGATGCTTGGCGAGCTGGGCTACTGCAACGGGGTCGAAAACTACTCCATGCACCTCGACGGTCGCTCGTACGGTGATCGTCCCTACACCCTGCTCGACTACTTTCCCGATGACTTCTTGGTGGTCCTCGACGAGTCCCACGTGGCCGTGCCCCAGCTGCACGGCCAGTACGCCGGCGACCGAAGCCGTAAGGCCACGCTCATCGAGCATGGTTTCCGGTTGCCGTCAGCGGCTGACAACCGGCCACTGACCTTTGACGAGTTCACCAGTCGGGTCGGACAGGTGGTGTTTCTGTCGGCCACGCCCGGCAACTGGGAGATCGAGGCCAGTAGTCGGGTGGTCGAACAGATAGTGCGCCCCACCGGTCTGATCGATCCCGAGGTGGTAGTTCGCCCCACCAAAGGTCAGATTGATGACCTGTTGGAGATGATCGCTGGGCGGGTGGCAGCCGAACAGCGAGTGCTAGTCACCACGCTGACTAAGAAGATGGCCGAGGACCTCACCGACTACCTGCTCGAGCAAGGGGTACGGGTCCGTTACCTGCATTCCGACATCGACACGGTGCAGCGCATCGAGATCCTGCGTGACCTACGACTGGGGGAGTTCGACGTGCTCGTCGGGATCAACCTGCTGCGTGAAGGCCTCGATCTCCCTGAGGTGTCGCTAGTGGCCATCCTGGACGCCGACAAGGAGGGTTTTCTGCGAAGCGAGACGTCGCTGGTGCAGACCATTGGCAGGGCGGCACGCAACGTTGATGGCCAGGTGGTGATGTACGCCGATGCCGTCACGCCGTCTATGCAACGGGCGATCTCCGAGACCCATCGCCGTCGAGGACTCCAACAGGCACACAACGAGGAACACGGGATCGACCCGCAGACGGTCCGTAAGGCGGTGAACGACATCCTCTCGATGATCCGGCCTGACCGCACAGCACCCACCCCGAAGGGAAGGAAACGTCAGGCCAAACGCCTCATCGAGGACTTTGCCGAGATGAGCGTCGACGACCTCCAACGGCTTTTGTACAGCCTCGAACAGGAGATGGGTGAGGCCGCGACAGACCTGCGTTTCGAGTATGCGGCCCGTCTTCGCGATGAGATCCGCGAGATCGAACGGGAGCTTCGGGACCTCGCCGAGGCCACTTGACGGGCTAACTGGTTGGGCTCCCGACTGGCCCTCATGACCGGCCCCTAGGCTCGCTCGGGTGTCTGAACGGCTGATCGTCAAGGGTGCGCGGGAACACAACCTCCGCGACGTCGATCTGGACCTCCCTCGGGACCGACTCATCTGTTTCACCGGCATTTCCGGTTCCGGCAAATCGTCGCTGGCCTTTGACACCATCTACGCCGAGGGGCAGCGCCGCTACGTCGAGTCACTGTCGGCCTACGCCCGTCAGTTCCTGGGCCAGATGGACAAGCCTGACGTGGACTTCATCGAAGGCCTATCGCCTGCCATATCGATTGACCAGAAGAGCGCTTCGCGAAATCCCCGGTCGACGGTTGGAACCATCACCGAGGTTTACGACTACCTGCGCCTGTTGTACGCCCGGATCGGCATTCCACACGATCCGGAGACTGGCGAGCGACTCGTCCGTCAGACTCCACAGCAGATCGTGGACCGGATTCTCGAAATGGACGCTGGTACACGCTTTCAGGTTCTGGCCCCGGTGGTTCGTGGCCGGAAGGGGACCTACGACACCCTGCTGGGCGACCTGGCCGGCCAGGGGTTCAGCCGTGCCATCGTTGACGGCGAGCCGTATGAACTTGCCGACCTCGAACGGGGCGACCTGGACCTGGCTCGTTACGAGATGCACACCATTCAGGTAGTCGTCGACCGTCTGGTACTCAAAGACGGGATCGAGCGACGCCTCACAGAGTCCATGGAGACGGCTCTGGCTCTCGCTGAGGGGATCGCCGAGGTTCAGGTGATGCCGCGCGACGGTGAAGTCGATACAGAGGGAAACTCGGTCGAGCCGCGCACCATCGTGTTCAGCCAGCATCTTTCGCGGCCCAGCGATGGCCGATCGTTCGAGGACCTGGCCCCCCGGAACTTCTCCTTCAATAGTCCCTACGGGGCGTGCGACCATTGCGACGGCCTTGGCACGGTCTTCCAGGTGGACGCCGACCTCGTAGTGCCAAACCCTGAGCTGGGCCTCGGTGAAGGAGCGATTGCCCCGTGGTCCGGCGGCAACAACCGCTACTTCGGACGCCTCGTCGAAGCGGTGACCGAGGAGTTGGGCGTGGATCCGACCACCCCGTGGTCGAAGCTCCCTAAGAAGGTTCGCTCGACGTTTCTCGACGGTGGGCTGAAGAATCGGGTGCAGGTCCGCTACAAGAACCGGTTTGGGCGCACCCGGGTCTACTCGGCCAACTTCGAGGGCGTCATGCCCTACCTTCGTCGCCGGCACCGTGACGCCGAGAGCGACTCGGGCCGGGAACACGTCGAGGGCTACATGCGCCAGGTGGCTTGCCCGGAATGTGCGGGAGCCCGTTTGAATCCGTTGTCTTTGGCCGTGACCATCGACGGCCACTCGCTCTCAGAGGTCTGTGCCCTGTCGATCGCAGATGCGGCCAGGGTGCTCCGTGAACTGGAGTTGACCGACCGTGAGGCAATGATTGCCGAACAGGTCCAGAAGGAGATCAACGCCCGGCTGGGTTTCCTGCTTGACGTGGGTCTCGACTATCTCTCGCTATCGAGATCGGCGGCCACCTTGGCCGGCGGCGAAGCCCAGCGCATCCGGCTGGCCTCACAGATCGGGAGCGGCCTGGTGGGCGTGCTCTACGTGCTCGACGAGCCGTCGATCGGTCTCCACCAACGCGACAACCAGCGTCTCATCGAGACCCTGATCCGACTACGCGACCTCGGAAATACGGTCATCGTGGTCGAACACGACGAGGAGACCATCCGAGCTTCGGACCACGTGGTCGACATCGGTCCGGGAGCCGGTGAACACGGGGGAGCGGTCGTCCATTCTGGGTCGGTCAAGGGCCTGTTGACCAAGAAGGGATCACTCACCGGGCAATACCTCTCAGGGACGAAGGCCATTGCCGTCCCTGGAGCGCGTCGGCCGGGAGACGGCGGCCATCTGGTCGTCCGGGGCGCCCGGGAGAACAACCTCCGGAACCTGGACGCTGCCTTCCCGACAGGATGCTTCGTTGCTGTTACAGGGGTGTCGGGCTCTGGTAAGTCGACACTGGTCAACGAGATCCTGCATAAGGGTCTGATGCAGAAGGTGTACCGCTCCAAGGTGCCACCTGGCTTGCATACCGCCCTAGACGGCGTTGAGGCGGTTGACAAGGTCATCAACATCGACCAGACGCCGATCGGACGGACCCCACGATCCAATGCCGCCACCTACACCGGCGTGTTTGATCACGTCCGAAAGCTGTTTGCCAAAACCGAGGAATCCCGGATCCGCGGCTATCAACCTGGGCGATTCAGTTTCAATGTGAAGGGTGGCCGATGTGAGGCGTGCGCCGGCGACGGGACGATCCGTATCGAAATGCACTTCCTGCCCGACGTGTACGTTCCGTGCGAGGTCTGCAAGGGGCAGCGTTACAACCGCGACACCCTTGACGTCCGGTTCAAGGGGCGAACCATTGCCGACGTGCTGGACATGTCGTGCAGCGAGGCGCTCACGTTCTTTGAGAACCAGCCGTCGATCACCCGACACATGCAGACGCTCGTCGACGTGGGGCTGGGGTACGTGCGACTCGGCCAGTCGGCGCCCACCCTGTCGGGCGGCGAGGCCCAGCGAGTCAAGTTGGCCAGTGAGTTGGCTAAGCGACCCACCGGCCACACCGTCTACATCCTCGATGAACCGACTACTGGTCTGCACTTCGAAGATGTGCGAAAGCTCCTCGGCGTACTAAACCGGCTCGTCGACCAGGGCAACTCAGTGATCGTGATCGAGCACAATCTGGATGTAGTCAAGACCGCCGACTGGTTGGTCGATCTGGGCCCGGAGGGCGGCAGCGGCGGGGGCGTCCTCGTGGCTGAAGGCACACCGGAGCACGTGGCTACTGTGACTGGGAGCCACACCGGTCGATTTCTTGCCGAAATGCTGAGCCGCTGACTGCCTCAGAGATGTCTGGCCTCTGGAGCCCCTAGCCTCGGAAGATGGTCGAGCGCCCGCCGGCGGGCACCATTCCCGATGCCCCCGGCTCCTACCAGTTCCGTGATGGGCAGGGTCGGGTGCTCTACGTGGGTAAGGCCAAGAGTCTTCGTAGTCGGCTGAACAGTTACTTCGGCCGCCGGGACCGGATGGTCTCTCGGACGGCTCAGATGCTCGACGAGGCCACCGACGTCGAGTGGATCCAGGTGGCCAACGAACTCGAGGCGTTGTTGCTCGAGCACACACTCATCCAGGAGCACAAGCCCCGATTCAACGTCGACCTGAAAGACGACAAGTCGTACCCGTTTCTGGCCATTACGACCAAAGAGGAATGGCCCCGCCCCATGGTCACCAGAGGCAAACGCCGCCGAGGGGTTCGGTACTTCGGCCCCTACGGCCACGCCGGAGCCATCCGTGAAACCCTCGACCTGCTGCTCCGAACCTTTCCAGCCCGCACCTGTTCGGACACCAAGTTCCGGGAGCATGAACGACAGGGTCGGCCATGCTTGTTGTTCCACATTGAGAAGTGCAGCGGTCCGTGCGTGGGGGAGGTGTCCCACGAGGACTACGACGGGATCGTGGCAGACCTGATCCGGTTCCTTGAGGGTGACACTGATGCGGTGGTCGACCAACTCCGGGCCGAGATGGAGGCGTCGTCGGCGGCGCTCGAGTACGAGGCGGCGGCCCGGCATCGGGATCGACTATCCAGCGTGCTGCGGGCCCTGGAGAAGCAGCAGATGGTCGCGGCCAGGAGCGAGGACCTAGACGTCTTCGGACTGGCCGGCGACGACTTGGAAGCGGCGGCCCAGGTGTTCTATGTGCGTAAGGGGCGCGTGGTGGGACGAAAGGGCTTCGTGGTGGAACGTGCCGAGGACCTCGACCGTGCCCACCTAGTCGGCGAAGTACTTTCGGCCCATTACCGGGACGATCCGCCCCGGGGGATACCCCGGCAGGTTCTCGTGCCTGACGAGCCCGCCGATGGGCCGTTACTGGAGCAGTGGTTGTCGGGCGAACGCGAGGGGCCGGTCACCATCCGGGTTCCGCGTCGAGGCGACAAGCAGGGGCTGTTGCAGACAGTGACTCGCAATGCCGACGAGGAGTTCGTTCGGCATCGTCTAAAGCGGGCATCGAACCACAACAGCCGGGCCCGGGCGTTGAACGAACTCCAAGTGGCTCTGTCGCTGCCTGAGGCACCACTACGGATCGAATGCTACGACATGAGTCACCTACAGGGAACGGACTATGTGGGCTCAATGGTGGTGCTGGAGGACGGTCTCCCACGTACCTCGGACTACCGGAGATTCCGGATACGCCACGTGGATGGCAACGACGATTACGCGGCGATGGCCGAGGTCCTGACTCGGCGTCTGACGGCATTCCTCGAGGAGCAGGCCATGGCGGTCGACGAACGACCGGGGCGTTTCGCCTACCCGCCCCAGCTCCTGTTAGTGGACGGAGGCAAGGGCCAGCTGGGCGTGGCTGAGCGGGTCGTGGCCGAGCTCGGCCTGGCCGATCGGATTCCGGTGGCGTCACTGGCTAAGCAGTTCGAAGAGGTCTTCCGGCCCGGGTCGTCCGATCCGGTCCGTCTTCCCCGTGGATCCGAAGCGTTGTACCTGCTGCAGCGGATTCGTGACGAGTCGCACCGGTTCGCCATTGCCTATCACCGGCAGTTGCGGTCCAAGAGGATGACGGGATCGGTGCTTGACGGCATCGCCGGTCTGGGACCGGCTCGGCGAAAGCGGCTGGTGTCGGCCTTCGGGGGCGTCCGGGCCGTGCAGCGAGCGTCACTGGACGAGTTGCAAGCGCTCACCTGGCTCCCTGACCAGGTCGCTAACGCCGTGTTCGCCAAGGCCCACAAGGTTGGGTGACGAGAAACGCTTCAGCCGCTGACAATGGCAGCAATGGCCGTCAGGGCGACCAGCAGTCCGAGGATCTGTGTTCGCGACATCCGCTCGTGCAGGACGTAGCGGGCTAGCACCACTGTCGATACCGGATAGAGAGAGCCGAGGACGACTACGAGGCTCAGCATCCCCCGGTGGATGGCGTAGAGGATGGTCAGGTTGGCGGCCATGTCCAGGATCCCGGCACCGACGATGGTCGCTCGTCCCTCGTCGCGGCGAGGGATGGGCGACCGTCTCATCCGGGCTAGGAGAAGGAGCGCCACGCCGGCGGACACGACCCGGGCACTCACCAGGGGCCACGGGGTGGTCGCCTCAGCCGTCTGGCCCATGAAGATGAAGAATCCGCCGAAGCCGACACCCGCCAGGAGGGCCTCACCCAGTAGCCCCGGGGTCAGGGATCTCGGATCTGAATCGTCCCCCTTCTGACGGGAGACCATGGTGATGGCCGCCATGCCCAGGAATACGCCGGCCACCTGAAGCGGATCGAGCCGGTCGCCGAAGCAGACGCCCCAAAGGGCAGGAATCGCGGCGTTACTTACTGCTGTGATCGGGGCGACCACGGCCATCGGGCCTCGACCGAGGCAGTGGTAGAGGCAGCCGATACCCACGACGCCCGAGAGGCCGGCCCCTAGACCGAAGAGAAGGTCGCGGGCGGTCACCGTTTCAGCGATGAATGGAGCGGCCATCAGGATTAGGAACAGGCCCACAACATGGGAAGCGGCGACCACCACCAAGACGTGGGTTCGGCGTGCCGCTGAACCGCCGAGGAAGTCACCGGCGCCGAAAAGGAGCGACGAGAGCAGGGCTAGGGCGGCGGCCATCCGTCGGATGGTACGACTCGCCGTGCGAGGCTCATCGCTGTGGACGAACCGGAACAGGAAGTGGTGCACTCCATGGACCCGTGGGAAGAACACGCCGTCTGGTGGCAGGAGGGGTTCACCGACGGTGCCGACGCCGAGTATGTCCAACAGATCCTGCCTCTGGCCAGTGCGTTACTGGACGGATACGACCGTGTGCTGGACGTGGGGGCTGGTGAGGGCCAGATCAGCCGGCTCGTAGCGGCGGGCGGTTCGTCCCTAGTGGTCGGCGTGGATCCGACCCGGGCCCAGACGGCGGAGGCGGCTCGCCGTGGGGGAGGGCCTGCCTACCTGCGATCGACGGCCGACGGTCTGCCGTTCAGTGAGGGGTCGTTCGATGCGGTGGTGGCCTGCTTGGTGTTCGAGCACATCGAGGCGGTTGACGAGGCGGTGGCCGAGGTGGCCCGAGTGCTGGCTGACGGAGGCCGCTTCGCCTTCTTCCTGAACCACCCGCTGATCCAGACGCCGGGGAGCGGCTGGGTGGACGATCAGATTATGGATCCGCCGGAGCAGTACTGGAGGATCGGCCCCTACCTCGTGGAGTCGATCGAGTCCGAGGAGGTGGCCAAGGACGTCTTCCTCCCGTTTGTCCACCGACCGGTTAGTCGGTACGTGAACGCCATGGCCGACCATGGCCTCGTCCTGCGGCGGATGCATGAACCTACGCCGCCCGAGGGATTTCTGGAGCGGGCTGCCGAGTACCGGGAGGCGGCAACCATTCCGCGCCTACTCGTCCTGGTGGCAGAACGCGAAAGACGCTGACCTGTTCGCCGGCCCATGGTTTGACTCGCCGGGCCGATAGCTCAGTGGGCGTCCCGTCTAGCATTGGCCCATGAGCGACCTCTTGGTCATCACTGGCCTGTCGGGCGCCGGACGTAGTGAGTTCGCCAAGGATCTCGAGGATCTCGGCTGGTTCGTTATCGATCGCCTTCCGCCCGATATCGCCACCAAGGTGGCTGATCTGGCCGTGGGACCGACCGCGCCGTGGGACCGTGTTGCCTTCGCCCTGAGGGCCGACGTGACTGGGGGTGAGACTTTGCGGGCCGTGTCCGAACTACGGGACAGTGGCGAACGGCTTCGGGTGGTGTTCCTTGATTGTTCGACGGAGACCCTGGTGCGCCGGTATGAGTCGAGTCGTCGACCGCACCCGTCGCCGGCCGCCGGTCTAGAAGAGGCCATCGAGGGCGAACGGGCACTTATGGAACCGGTCCGGGCCGCGGCGGACCTCGTCCTGGATACCTCGGACCTCAATGTTCACGAACTTCGGGATCGGGTCGCCCGCCTGTACGGCGAGTCCGACGATCGGCCCATGCGTACGACCATCACCTCGTTTGGCTACAAGCACGGCCTGCCTCGTGATGCCGATCTCATCCTGGATTGCCGGTTCCTCCCCAACCCTCACTGGATCCCGGAACTGCGACCTCTGACTGGACTGGATGGACCGGTGAGGGAGCACGTTCTGAGCCACGAAGTAACCCAGGAGTTTCTGGACCAGATGGGTGACCTCCTGGGCATGTTGATGCCGGCTTACGTCGCTGAGGGCAAGTCGTACCTCTCAATCGCCTTGGGATGCACCGGTGGCCGCCACCGATCGGTGGCTGTGGCCGAAACTGTTGCCGAGATGCTCCGGGGTCGGGAATTCGATCCGGTGGTGACCCATCGCGACATCGGACGGTGAGTGAACTGCAGTCTGCGTCGGTCGGGGTCTGTGCGTTGGGTGGCGGGCATGGACTGGCCACCAGTCTCCGGGCCGTGCGGAGCTACGCGGACCATGTCACGGCGGTGGTGTCCATTGCCGACGACGGTGGTTCTAGCGGTCGGATCCGTTCGGCCATGGGCGGGCCGGCGCCTGGTGACCTCCGGCGATGCTTTGAGGCTCTCGGGGATGCGTCAATGTTGACCGCTGAGATGGGATGGCGATTCGACGGCGGCGAGCTCGCAGGTCATGCGTTGGGCAACCTGGTCATCGCCGGTCTAGTTGCCGCATCCGATGACCTGGTGTCGGCGCTCGATGAGGTGGGCCGCCTGGTTGGCGCTGTTGGCCGGGTGCTACCCGCGACGTCGGTCCCCGTGGATCTGGTGGCCGATACCGGGGAGTGGGAGGTGGAGGGTCAGGTGGCCGTCCACCGGGCGGTTGGCGTGGTGGGCCTTCGACTATCGCCGATCGATGCCACTGCACCCCCGGAGACGGTGTCAGCCATTGAGGACGCTGACCAGATCGTGCTCGGCCCCGGATCGTTCTTCACCAGCGTTCTAGCCGCCACGTTGTCCGCCGACGTCCAGGGCGCCCTTGCCCGCCGATCGGGCCCGTTGGTGCTGGTGGCGAACCTCGCTCAGGACCGTGAGGGGCCCGTCGAACTAGCCGACCACCTTCGTCTACTGGATGAACACGGCGTTCGGCCCGACGTCCTCCTCGTGGACGACCACTCAGACCGGACGCTACCGATCGGTCCCGAGGTGGTCCGGGCGCCGTTGGCGGGTCGGAATGGACGGGTCCACGACCCGGTCCAGCTGGGATCCGCTCTCGCATCCTGTCTGGGTTGACGCGACAGCAGCGAATACGGGGGGGGTCGGTGCGAGTGGTGGGCGAACTTATGACGGTTTTCCTGGCCGGGACGCGTCGCGCGGCAGCCTGAATCGGCTATCAATACAGGGTCCGGAATTTCATCGAAAGATGGTGCCGGGTTCGATTCGTAGATCAGGCGAACTACCGCCCTAGGAGGCAGGACATTCCATGACCGTCCGTGTAGGCATCAACGGATTCGGCCGCATTGGCCGCAACTTCTTCCGGGCCGCCAGGGCCCAGGGGGCGGACATAGAGTTCGTCGCCGTCAATGACCTGGGGTCCATTGACACTATGGCGTTTTTGCTCGGCAATGATTCGGTCCACGGTCGACTCGACGCGAAGATCCGGACCACCCGGGACAGCATTGTGGTCGACGGCCAGAAGATCAGGGTCCTGTCGGAGCGTGACCCCGGGAACCTCCCGTGGGGCGAGCTGGGCGTCGACGTGGTGATCGAGTCGACTGGTTTCTTCACGGCCCGCGACAAAGCCGCGCTACACCTGGCCGGCGGGGCCAAGAAGGTCATCATCTCGGCGCCGTCAGGCGACTGTGACGCCACGTTCGTGGTTGGCGTGAACGATGACGACTACAACCCGGCCAAGCACCACGTCATCTCCAATGCCTCTTGCACCACCAACTGCTTCGTTCCCATGATCAAGGTTCTCGACGACGCCTTTGGCGTGGTGCAGGGCTTCATGACCACCACGCACGCCTATACCGGAGATCAGAGCCTTGTAGATGGCCCGCACAGCGACCTGCGGCGGGCCCGTGGAGCGGCGGTCAACATCGTGCCCACCTCGACTGGTGCGGCTCGGGCTACCAGTCTGGTGATGCCCAAGATGAAGGGAAAGTTGGACGGCATCTCCCTGCGGGTGCCGATCCCCGATGGTTCGGTCACCGACTTCGTGGGAACGCTCAAGAAATCTGCCACCGTCGAGCAGGTCAACGCGGCGTTTGCTGCAGCGGCGAGGAGTGGACCCCTGGCCAAGGTGCTGGACTACAGCGCCGACCCGCTGGTGTCGGCCGACATCGTGGGTCGCCCTGCTTCGTGCACTATCGATTCAGGCCTCACTATGGCCACCGGCACGATGGTCAAGGTCCTCGGTTGGTACGACAACGAAATGGGCTACTCGACCCGTCTGGTCGACCTCACCAAGATCGTAGGCACGCGCCGATCCAAGAAGGCCAAGTTGAAGGCGGCCCCCAAGAAGGCGGCCGCCCGGAAGTAGGGGCGATACGGCGAAACGGCCGGACGGCTCTCAAAGATGGATGTTCCACGGCTCGAGGACCTCGGTGACTTGAAGGGTCGTCGGGTCTTGGTCCGTTGCGACTTCAACGTTCCGTTGGCTGACGGAGCCATTACCGACGACCTGCGGATTCGGGCTGCCGTGCCCACGCTTCGGTACCTGACCGACGCCGGGGCGCATGTCACGGCGTGCTCCCACCTGGGACGTCCTGAGGGGTCACCAGATCCGGCGTATTCCATGGATCCGGTCCGGGCCCGGTTGGTTGACCTGGCGCCCGGTGTCGACCTACTGGAGAACCTCCGGTTTGATCCGGGAGAGACCGGCAACGATCCAACCTTCGTTCAACGGTTGATCGAAGGCCAGGATGCCTACGTCAACGACGCATTCGGTGCGTCTCACCGGCCCCACGCTTCGGTGGTCGGTCCGCCTCGGCATCTACCATCGGCGGCCGGCCGG
Source organism: Acidimicrobiales bacterium (assembly GCA_030747595.1). NCBI lineage: Bacteria > Bacillati > Actinomycetota > Acidimicrobiia > Acidimicrobiales > Acidimicrobiales bacterium. Next base: position 253,761 of record JASLKK010000003.1, read on the forward strand.
CTATTGGCTCGCGAGGTCGAGGTGTTGGGTGGTCTCCGTTCTTCGGCCCGCCGACCATTCGTGGGGATCATGGGCGGGGCCAAGGTGAGCGACAAACTTGGCGTCATCGAGGCACTCCTCGATGTAGTTGACGAGCTCATCGTGGGTGGCGGCATGTGCTTCACTTTTCTGGCCGCCAAAGGCGCCAGCGTCGGCTCGTCGCTCCTAGAGGCGGACATGATCGAGACGTGTGCCCGACTATTGGATTCGGGCGCTCCGATCCGGTTGCCGCTGGATATCACAGCACTCGGCCCGGGCGGGAAAATCGGTGATCCGTCGGCCGGTGGCGAGGTTCGACAGGTCAAGACGTCTATGCCCGAAGGTTGGATGGGTCTCGACATCGGGCCCGGATCCGCTGTTGAGTTCTGCGATTTGATCGCTGAAGCCCGCACAGTGCTCTGGAACGGACCGATGGGCGTCTTCGAGGACCCACGGTTCGCTGCCGGGACTCGCACGGTGGCCGAAGGGGTCGCTGATTGCCGGGGGTTCACCGTGGTCGGCGGGGGAGACAGCGCAGCGGCAGCCCGTCAGTTCGGCGTGGACGACCGCATGGACCATGTGTCGACCGGTGGTGGTGCGGCACTGGAGTTAATCGAACAAGGCGACCTGCCCGGCCTGGCTGCACTTCGTGGCCAGTGATCGGGAGGCCAGCGATGGGCGGCAGGTAGTGACGAACGACAGGACGAAGACATGAGCGAGCGAAAGCCTCTGATCAGCGGCAACTGGAAGATGCACCACAACCACTTTGAGGCAATTCAGGCCGTACAGAAGTTGTCGTACGTGCTGTCGGCCAACGATTACGACGCCGTGGACGTGTCGCTTCACCCACCATTCACCGATCTGCGATCGGTCCAGACGGTGCTGGAGTCCGACGAGATCCCAATTGCCCTTGGAGCCCAGCACTGCCACTGGGAAGAGAAGGGGGCGTTCACCGGGGAGGTAGCTCCCGGGATGTTGGCCAAGCTGAACGTGTCGCTGGTGATCGTTGGCCACTCGGAGCGCCGCGAGGTGTTTGGCGAGACCGATGACCACGTCAATCGCAAGGTGAAGGCGGTATTGGCTAGCGGGATGACCCCGATCATGTGCTGTGGCGAGACGCTCGACGAGCGTCAGACCGGGCAGGCGGCAGCCAAGGTCGAACGCCAGGTCCTTGAGGGTCTCGCCGGCCTCAAGGCCGACCAGGTGGCCGGTCTTGTGGTTGCTTACGAGCCGATCTGGGCCATCGGTACCGGAAAGACAGCAACCCCAGAGGACGCCCAGGAGATGTGTGCCACCGTGCGGAACGCGGTACGTGGCAAGTGGGGGGCCGAGGCGGCCGACAGCGTCCGGGTCCAGTACGGCGGGTCGGTCAAGTCGGTAAATGCGCCGGACCTGATGCGCCAGCCCGACATCGATGGCGCCCTCGTCGGAGGGGCATCCCTGGATCCAGACGAGTTTGCCCGGATCATCGCCTATCGACTTGTCGGCTGAGACCATTCAGCCTCGATGACACCCCTGATCACTGAACCGGTCATCCCCGGGCGCCGGTAACCTCACCTCATGTTCGTGCTGGTCGCCATCATCCAGGCTCTCTCAGGGCTCGGCCTCATCTTCCTTGTGCTGCTGCACAGCGGGAAGGGCGGCGGCCTGTCCGACATGTTCGGCGGGGGCATCGGTGCCCAGACCGCTGGATCGACCGTGGTGGAGCAGAACCTTGATCGGATCACCGTGCTCACGGCCCTGATCTTCGCCTTCTCCACAATCGCTCTCGGCCTTCTCTTCTAGGGCTTCTTCCAGAGAGCGGCACCGGTTCCCAAGCTTGCTGCGGGTACTGGAGGGGCCGGTAGATTGACCGCCGTCCGGGGCATCCGGATACCACGTCGGAGTGGCGGAATTGGCAGACGCGCCAGCTTGAGGGGCTGGTGCCCGCAAGGGTGTGGGGGTTCAAGTCCCCCCTCCGACACGGATTTGATGCGTGTGAGGTGTCAGCCAACAAGGCTGACTGGAAAATGTCGATCGAGCCAGTCCTCGAGAATCTTGCGGACGAGACCTTTGTCGTCGGCGAACATGAAGTGATCAGTCCCGGATACCAGGTGCATGTCACAGGGCTGTTTTGCATTGGTGAAGAGCCCGATCGCCTGGGAGGTCGGGGTCACGGTGTCGTCCGCCGGGTGGAGGATCAGATACGGGCGAGGCGAGATGAGACCGACCACATCATTCGCACGGAAGTCCATCATGCTCATCGCTGTCTCAGCCGGAAACTCCATGATGGAATCACGGGCGAGTAGGTGTCGCATGGATTGTGGGATCGGAACAATGTCGAAACGAGGGATCATTAAGGGTTGGCCCGTTTCCTCTCGATGATGTCGACCCTGTTCGAGTTTGGTGAGGAAGTTCTGCCACTGTTCTAGCGTGGGATGCTGTTCGCGGAACTTCGCCACACCGTCGCCCCAGCCCGCCACAGAGACACATGCTGCGATTCGCTCGTCGATGGCGGTCGCATAGGGAGCCACTGCGCCTCCGAATGAGTGGCCGATCACACCGATCCGGCTGGGATTAACTTGGTCAACGCTGTGAAGGAAGGTCACCGCATTACGAGTGTCTCGCACCTGGTCTTGGCAGAGTATGAACGCTGGTTCCCCGCCACTCTCGCCACACCCGCGCGCGTCAAACCGGAGCACGATGTAGCCCATCTCCTCAAGTACTTCGGAGACCTTCGTCGGCGTCGTGCCGTTCTTGTTAGTCCCGAACCCGTGCAGAACTATGAAGCACGGCCGCCGTTCGGTTGGCCTCAATTCGTCGGGAAGGTGGAGAATGCCGGCG